>NZ_JBFRFF010000032.1:0-75915 GCF_052114685.1 Rhizobium sp. 2YAF20
GGGCTCCGGTGGGGAACCCTCGTTCAAACTATGTGGCGGATAAAATCCATGCCCGATTCTAGACAGAAGACAGCCCCAGACGAACACACGGAAATGCGGTACCCAACCCGCGCATAAGAGTATGCCAGCCGTCGTCAAAATGCCCTGTCTCCTGCTTTGTTCAACAGCTTCACGCATGTGTTTTCGTCGTCAAAGCCGGAAAGGAAAGATCATGACTAAAGAGCTTGCAAACGAACATAAGAGTTTTCTGTCAAGTGAGGCAATGGCGGTCGAAGTTTCGCGTGAAAATAGTCGCGCCTCTTCGGATCCGCGTTCTTGGTCTGAAGGGCGGTCAGATCCTGGAGCAGAGGATTGGCACGCGTATGTGTCCAGTGTTGATGCCGGATAAAGAACGCAACGCATCCATTTAGTTGCCAAAAAACCATAATTGCTCCACCAACATCGCACATAAAAGTCGTCATTGAGAATTGGATCAAGGTTGAATGCGCATACAATACGGTTTCGTCGGCATGTTCCTAGCAATTGCTCCGTCGGCATATGCTCTGGAAGTCGGATCACCACCAGTTTTGACGCCGCTACAGCAGCAAGCGCAAGCCGCTCATTTGAGTGCGCAATTCCTCACGCGTTTCAGCTATAGGCCCGTTCCGCTCGACGATGCCTTGTCGGCCAAGATTATGAACCGGTTCATCAAGTCTCTAGATCCGGATCGAGTTCTCTTCCTGCAGGCGGACATCGACAAGTTCATGGGTGACAGCGCCAAGATTGATGATGCCATCAACCGGGAAGACCTGCGGATCCCGTTTTCGATTTTCAACGTGTATGAGCAGCGGGTTGTCGACCGGATCAACTACGCGCGCAACTTGCTCAAGCAGAACTTCGATTTCAGCGTGCAGGAAGACTATCCCTTGTTGCGCGATAAAGACCCCTGGCCGCAATCTGAAGGCGACAGTAGTGAACTTTGGCGCAAACGCGTCAAGAGCGACTGGCTGCGGTTGAAACTAGCAGGCAAGACTGACTCGGTCATTCGCGATACGCTCGACAAACGCTACGAAAACTCGCTTGAGCGCGCTTACAAGTACAAGAGCGACGACGTGTTTCAGTCATTCATGGACGCCTACACAACGTCGATTGACCCGCACACTGACTATTTCGGCGCGACCGCTTCGGCTGAATTCGATATTTCAATGAAGCTTTCGCTGGTTGGCATCGGTGCGGTATTGCAGGAACGCGATGACTACACGACGATCCGTGAGCTCGTGCCGGGTGGCCCGGCGCAATTGTCAGGCAAGCTCGCGGTCGGGGACCGCATTATCGGTGTTGGTCAAGGCGAGGACGGCGCGGTAAAGGAAGTGGTGGGCACGCGCCTTGATGAAATCGTGCAAATGATACGAGGGGCAAAAGATTCTGTCGTGCGCTTGGACATCTTGCCAGCGGATGCCGGAGCAGATGGCAACCATCGCCTCATCAGCCTAATGCGCGATAAAATCAGCCTCGAAAAGCAGGCTGCCAATAAGGCTATCCTGTCCGTAAAGGATGGCGAAGCCACGCGCAAAATTGGAGTGATTACTCTACCGGCGTTTTATGAGGACTTCGAAGCGCGGCAAAAAGGCGATAAAGACTACAGAAGCGCAAGCCGCGATGTTGCCAAGCTTCTTGGTGAGCTGACGAAGGACAACGTCGACGGCGTTCTGATTGACTTGCGCGATAACGGTGGCGGCTCATTGGCCGAGGCGATCGATCTGACAGGTCTGTTTGTCGGCAAAGGCCCGGTGGTTCAGCAACGTGGTGTCGACGGTAAGGTCGAGGTAGAAAGCGATGATCTTCCGGCGCCTGCCTGGACAGGTCCGGTTGGTGTATTGATCAATCGCGGTTCGGCGTCGGCCTCCGAGATTTTTGCCGCAGCGATGCAAGACTACGGTCGGGGTGTCATTGTCGGCGAACCCAGTTTTGGTAAAGGTACCGTGCAAACTGTGGTCAATCTTGACCAGGTGGCCCACAACAGCAAACCGAAATTCGGCGAGCTGAAATTGACGGTTGCCCAGTTTTTCCGTGTCAATGGCGGTACGACACAGCTGCGCGGCGTGACGCCTGATATCAGCTTGCCGGGTCTTTCGGACCCTAAGAGCTTTGGCGAGGCGAGTTACGACAACGCTCTGCCGTGGACGCAGGTCAAGCCCGCAAACTATGCGCCTACCGGAAGTATAGTGGCGTTGCTGCCGCAACTGCAGAGCCGCCATGATGCACGGGTACAGAACGATCGGGATTTTCAACGCTTTATGCAAGACATTGCCGAACTGAAGGCGCAGCGCGAGAAACGGATTGTGTCCCTCAATGAAACCGAACGCCGAAATGAATTGACTGCTCAGGCAAGTCGTCTCAAGTCGCGCGAGCAAATAAACGATGGTGTGGTCCCAGGTGACGACGATGGCCTGCAATCAAACGAGCGTAGCCTGAGTGCTGATATTGCCATCGAAAATGCCCGCAAGAACGCAAAAGACGTCTTGCTGAACGAGGCCGCCTCCGTACTTGCCGATGAAGCGGATCTCCAGGAAGACGTGCCAAAGGCTGCCACACATCAATCGGGAAACACGAACGGAAAATAGTCAATTCTCAAGGGGCAGAACCGCATGCACAGCTTGGCGATCGTGTCCTTATTCTTCCAAGCGCCATGATTGCAGAGGATACAGCGAGCACGCCGTCAAAACCGCAGTTCCGGTTACAGCCTGCGTCAATATGGCCATGTGCCAACAGGCCGTGAATCCGCAGCGAAGACCGCCCCCTCGCCTGAGGAGCGCATGGCGCTGATTTTTCGCAACAATTTGGAAAGTCGGCGGCGGTGTAACCGGCGCCGACGATGACCCCAGCGGCACTACCAATCGATCAGCATTTTCAGGCGCTTAGTGCCAAATCGACCGGGGGTCTGCCTTCGCTGCGGATTGACAACGAGGAGACCTCTGTGCTCAAGGCGCCAAGCGCTTTTCACAAAGCCAACCGGCCTTTCAGTTTCCGTGGCGACGCAATGGCGTTCGAAGGTCAAAGGACAGGTGGTGGCCGTTGGGCTTTTGTAGGGGAGGGCCCAATACAAGTGGGAGGTATGAACGGATGAGCGCCACAATACGTGGAATTTCATAGCGATTTCGGCTAGGAGATCGCAATATCAATAGCGAGATTTGTCATGCTCAAGACCCTTAATCCACCGTCCGTCCGTCGGCCATTCGGCCACTACAGCCACGGTCTGCTGGTTCCGCCGGGCGCCACTATGCTCGTTACCTCGGGCCAACTCGGAATCACCGCAGACGATACGGTTCCCGAAAGTGTCACTGCCCAGGCCGAGCTTTGCTTTGAGGCAATCAATGCCATTCTTGCGGAGGCTGGCATGGATTTTTCCGATGTCATCCGCATCACCGGCTTTGTTACCCGGCGTGAAGATTTCGGTGCCTACATGGCTGTGCGCGACCGCTACACGCTCGAGCCCAAACCGGTTTCAACGCTGATTATTGTGGGCGGGTTTACGCGGCCGGAATTTCTGGTGGAGGTGGAAGTGACGGCGGCCAAGGTGATCTGAGGCATCGCGCCACTCCTGTTAAAACCGTTCCATGGTCCTCTTCACTTTAGCCATGAACTGCGCCCGTGTTTCCGGCGTGCAATTGTTCATGTCGTAGTGGGCGAGGAAGGTCACCGGCTTCAGTGGGTTGATCTGTGCGCGCAGGACGCGCTTGACGATTTTCTTCGGCGGATTGCCTGCCACGAAGGCGCGGAAAGGCGTCGCGCCATAAGTCAGAACGGCACCTAGCTTTCTGATGTGCCGAAGCCGGGATTCCACTTTTCCATTCACCAGTTCGAAAGAGACGCCGGGCAGCCAGACGCGATCGAAATAGCCTTTGAGGATCGCCGGAAAGCCAAAGTTCCAGACCGGCGTGACGAGGACGATGCCCTCTGCCTTTTTCAGCCGGTCCACATAGGGCTTCACCAATTCCATATTGTGCGGGTAGTCGTGATAAATGAGCCGATCATGGCGGGAAAGGACGGGATCGAATTTTTCAACATAGAGATCGCAATCATCGACTTCGTGTCCGGCATCCTTCAGGCTTTCGACGGTCTGTTTGTGGAGTGCCGCGCCATAGCTCTCTTCCACCGGATGCGAATGCAGGACGAGAACCCTCATGAACCCTCCATTACGCTGGAAAGCCCCGGGAACAGATAGTTCTTGCCCGCGGAAAAGTCGAAATCGGGGTTGTCCCAGGCTATCATTTTGCCGGGGTTGAGCAGACCCTTCGGATCCGTCTCGTGCTTGAAGGCAAGCTGTACCTTGTCCGTGCGCTTCATGCCGCCTTCCTCCAGCGTGTAGCGGTGAGGATTGAAGATCGGGCAGCCATGCTCTTGATGGATGCGAATGATTTCCTCAAGCCGCTCCTCGGTCGTATAGCGGACCAGCGGCAGGCCGGAGCACTGGATCTGGCCGTCGAACCGGATGAACTCGAGATGACCAGGCACCTCGTCGCCGAACATCTCGACCATCTTGGCGACTTTGGCAACATGATCCGGCCCCGGATACTGGACCTGCAGATAGGTGAAATTCGGATCGACCTTCAATGCACGGAGCGTCGTGTGGTTCCAGGCAAGCTCGTAAGCATGCGGAATACCCTTCATGCTTTCGACCTTGTCGGAACGGAAGATGATCTCGCCCTTCTGCGCGGAGGCAAAGGCGAGAAAGGCATCCATCGAATGGGGCGCGATCATCAGCACGACGACGGATTGGCCCTTGCGGATATAGGGCTTGTGGCGTGTGAAATAGTCGTGGGGAATGGGTGCCGCGATCGGCGCGATTTCCTTGACGAGGATGCCGTTGCACTTGGCGAGCGCATCGGAGAAGCGCACCGAGGCCATGAAGTCGTCGTAGCCCACCAGTACGTCGACCCAGTCATAGGCGGGCGCCAGCGGCATCTCGATTTCGGTGATGATACCGTTCGTCCCGTAGGCATGGCTCACTTTCTGCAGATCCCAGCCGGCAAGGTCGAGCACGCGCGGCTCGGCTTCCATGGTAACGACACGTAGCCTCAGGATATTGCCGAGATCGCGAAGACCACCCCAGGTGATCGAGCCGACGCCGCCGGACCCGCCGGCGATGAAGCCGCCGACGGTCGCCGTCTGCGCGGTCGAGGGATGAAAGCGCAGTTCCTGGCCGGAATGGGCCTTGGTCTGCTTGTCGAGCTGGGCAAGGACGATGCCCGGTTCGCAGATGACGCGCCCAGTATGGATCTCCCTGATTTTGTCCATCGCAGCAAGGCTCAGCACGATGCCGCCCGACAGCGGCATCGCCTGGCCGTAGTTGCCGGTGCCGGCGCCACGCGGCGTGATCGGCACGCCGTGGGCGAAAGCCACTTTGAGTGTCCGGATGACCTCCTCTTGGCTCTTCGGCGTCACGACCAGATCGGCAGTGACACCGTCAAGCTGGTCCTTGAGGATCGGCGAATACCAATAGAAATCGCGGCTCTTCTGACGCACCAACGCCGGATTGTCCTCAACGGCGATGCCTTCGAGTTCCTTCTTGATCAGTTGATAATCCGGCATGTCAGGCTCCAACGACACTATCGAGTTCACGGTAATCCGGCAGGCTGCGATCGATCACCTTGCCTCGGCGAAGCACGACACGGTCAGACTGCGGACGGGAAAGGAATTCGCTCCAGCGCCGGGCGCTGAAAAGAACGAGATCGGCGGGGCTGCCGACGGCAATGCGGCCCATCTCGGCACGGCCTGCTATTGAGGCAGGCGACACGGTTACGACGCGTGCTGCGGTATCGAGCGGATGATCGAGATGGAGGATCCGCACCGCTTCGCGAAAGACCTCGACCGGGTCGAGGTCGCCATAGGCATGGAAGGGATCGCGCGTATTGTCGGATGCGACCGCCGTGGCGATGCCGGCTGCAGCCAGTTCCTTGAACAGCGTGACGCCACGCCAGCGCGGCGTGCGGCCGGGATAACGGTCCTGCAGGTACATGTTGCACATCGGCAGCGAGATGATCGAAATGCCGGCTTCGGCGACCATCGCAACCGTGCGTTCCGCAATGCCGTCGTCCTGCCGGGCCAGCGAGCAACAGTGACCCGCAGTCACCTTGCCCTCGAAGCGATTGCGGAGAACCGCCTCAGCGATCGCCTTCAACGTCTGGGCACCCGGATCGTCGGTCTCGTCGACGTGAAGATCGACTTCAAGGCCGTTTTCCGCGGCCGCACGGAAAAGCGTGTCGAGCTGCCAGTTGAGATCGGGGTTCATTTTGGTGACGCCGCCGAGCAACCCGCCCTTGTCGCGGACGACCGCGACGAGATCGTCGAAATAGGGCTCATCGACCATCGCATCCATCGGAAAGAGCGCTGCAGCCTGCAAGGTGATCTTGTCCTTCCAGGCATCCCGCACCTCGTCGAAAACCTCGAAGGAGATGCGGTGCTGGGGCGCAAGAGAGTCGAGATGTGTCCGGATCAGGCCGGTACCGTGCGCATAGGCGCAGCGCAGCGAGAATTCCATGCGCTTCTTCACATCGGCCGCCGACCAATGCGCCTCGCGATCCTCCCGCACGGCATCGAGGGCACCGGCGAAGGTCCCGTCCGGATTGGCGTGGCGCGACCAGATGTGCCCCTTGTCGAGATGCGTGTGGATGTCGGCAAAACACGGCCAGACCATGCCGTCCTTCAGATCGGACTTGGCAAATTCGCCCGGCGCACCGCCCGGCGGCAGGATCGCGGAAACAAGGCCGTCGGTGATGACGATATCGGCCTTAACCAGGCCTTCGTCCACGGGCGCCTCATAACCACTGACGGCAACGGCTGGAAGGGTCGCGTTGCTCAGCACGAAGCGGCCCGCATTGGGTGGCGAGATGAATGAATAGGACATCAATTTTCCCGCTTCAGGCTGCTCTCGTGCCAGCGATGCAGGCTCAGCCAGGAAATGAAAGAGGTCATCGCAAAGATCGCGACGCCGAGCAGCGAAAGCATCAGCAGGGCGGCAAATAGCCGAGGGATGTTCATGCGGTACTGGGCTTCAAGGAGGCGGAACGCAAGTCCCGATCCGGCACCTGCCGAACCGGCTGCAAACTCGGCGACGACGGCTGCGATCAGCGCAAGACCGCCGCCGATCCGCAGACCGGTCATGAAATAGGGCTGGGCCGCAGGCAGCTTCAGATGCAGCAGCGTCTGCCAGCGCGAGGCGCCGTAGAGCTCGAAGAGATTGATGAGATTGTGGTCGACACTCTTCAGTCCCTGGACCATGTTGGACAGAATCGGGAAGAAGGCGACGAGGAAGGCGCAGATCAGCAATGCGACCTGCGTTGACGGCGCATAGATCAAGATCAGCGGTGAGATCGCCACGACGGGCGTCACCTGCAGGATGACTGCGAGCGGATAGAAGGCAAGCTCGATCCACCGCGACTGAACGAGGAAGATGGCAAAACCGACGCCACCGATCAGCGCTAGCACCAACGAGATCAGGGTGATCTTGGTGGTGACCCACAACGCCGGCGCAAGCGTGCCCCAATCCGTGACGAAGGCATTGGCGACGGCGACTGGGCCGGGAAGTATGTAGGGCGGAACGCCGGAGAGCTTCACGTAGACGTGCCAGATCAAAACGAGCACCGCGACGACGATGAAAGGCACGGCGATGCGCAGGGCCAGATCTCGGCGCTTGGCTCTTTTCGCGTTGACGTCCGGCAACGTCGGGGCGGCGACGGTTTGGATGCTCATCGATCTTCCTTTGCCGCGTTGATCGCCCCGATCAGCGAATGGGAGACGGTTTCACAGGCCTGGCGATATTCTTCGGAGGTGCGAAAATAGGCATCCCGCTCCAAGCTGGTAGTCAGCGGAAGATCGGCATGTACCCGGCCGGGTCGGGCTTTCATGACGACGATGCGATTGGAGAGATAGGCAGATTCAAACACCGAATGCGTGACGAAGATGACCGTGATGCCGGTGGTCTTCCATAGCCGTAGCACGTCGTCGTTGAGCTTTTGCCTAGTGATTTCGTCAAGTGCCGCGAAGGGTTCGTCCATCAGCAGCAGCTTCGGTTTGGTCACCAGCGCGCGGGCAATCGAGACCCGCATCTTCATGCCGCCCGAAAGTTCACGCGGATAGGCTTCGGCAAAATCCTGAAGACCGACGGTCTCAAGAACGCTCAGGATCTGATCGCGTGCCGCCACTTTCGAAACACCCCGCAGTTTCAGCGGCAAATGGACATTTCCATAGACATTTTTCCAGGGCATCATCGTCGGCTCCTGGAAGACGAAACCGATATCGCCTTCCGGCAGCCCCTTCGAATTGATCCGCGAACTCGGCCAGTCGATCGTCCCGCCGCTTGCATCGCCGAGCCCGGCAATGATGCGCAGTGCGGTCGATTTGCCGCAGCCGGAGGGACCGAGAAGGCTGACGAACTCGCCGCTTTCGACCGTCAGCGTCATGCCGGAGAGCGCGACGGTTCCGCTGGAGAAGACCTTCGAGACCGACTGCATCACGACCAAAGGCCGTTTGCGTGTTCCCCTAAAGGGTGCCGGCTGGGTTTCGGCTAAGGACATTGGCTGGCTCATTGATGGAAGAGATCTGGTTTGCCCCTGAATGGGGCGAACCATTGCGGCTTTGACGCTTACTTCTTCAGCGCCATGCCTGTGCTCTTGCAGACGAATTTCGTCGTGAAGGCCTTGGTGTAATCAGTGTCCGATTTGACGACCTTGATGCCGACCATTTCGTCATAGAACTTCTTGTAGTGCGCATCCGTCATGCAACCGATGCCCTTGTCGAGCGCATCGCCGGATTCGACGATACCGTATTCCTTCATCTTGGCGATCGAATAGGCGATCTGACCGTCGGTCATCTCCGGATTGTCCGTCTTGATCAACGCATTCGCCTTGCTGTTGTCGCCATAAAGATAGTTGTACCATCCTTCTATAGAGGCATCGACGAAACGCTGAACGACATCCGATTTGCTGTCGATCATAGCCCGCGACGTCGTGATCATCGTTGAATAGGGCGAATAGCCGTTATCGGCGAGAAGGAAGACTTTCGGTTCCCAGCCGGTCTGCTTCTGGATCTCATAAGGCTCGGACGTCAGGTAACCCTGCTGGGCCGATTGTTTGTCGGCAAGGAAAGGCGCTGGGTTGAAGGTGTAAGGCTTATACTGCTCGTCTTTGAAACCCTTGTAGTTCGCCTTCATCCACTCGAAATAGGTGAGATAGCCGTCCTTGCCCATGAAGATGGTGGAAAGCTTGGCGAGATCCTCGAATTTCTCGACGCCGGCATCCGGGTGGGCCAGAAGAACCTGAGGGTCCTTCTGGAAAATTGCAGCGACGTCGAGGATCGGGATGCCCTGCTCGACGGCGGAGAGTTCTTCCTGCGGGCCGCCCATGTAAAAATCGATTTTGCCGGCGATCAGCAGCGCGCTATTGGCAGCGTTCGGGCCGCCCTGGACGATTTTGACATCCAGCCCATGTTTGGCATAGGTGCCGTCGGCCACCGCCTGGTAAAAGCCGCCATGTTCGGCCTGTGCCAGCCAGTTGGTACCATAGGTCACCTTGTCGAGTGCATAGCCCGGCGCTGCCGCGGCGAAGGCTGCGCCAAGGCCCAGGATTGCGGAGAAAGTTATATTTTTCAGAGCATTGGACATGACCGGCGTTTCCCTTTGGTATCACGAAACGTCTTCATAGACGCCCGATTTTGTTCATTTGAGCGATTGCTTTGCTCTTTGAAAAGCATCAAAATCCGTGCACAACGATGCCTTTTTGGCATCTCATAGAGTATGCGTGCCTAATTTGTGCTGCGTGCTTAAAATTGATGCAAAGGCACTGCAATGCTGCATTCCAGGAAGCTGCTGTACATGAATGAGATCGCCCGCTGTGGATCCATCCGAAAGGCGGCGACGCGGCTCAACGTTGCCTCTTCTGCGATCAACCGGCAGATCCTGGCACTGGAAGAAGAGATGGGTGCACCACTCTTCGAGCGGTTGCCGCGCGGCCTGCGGCTGACGGCTGCGGGTGAGCTGTGCATTGAACACATCCGCGACGTGTTGAAGAACTACGAGCGACTGGAAGGCCGCATCCGCAGCCTGAAAATGCAGCAAGCGGGCAAGATCCGCCTCGTGACGACGGTCGGGCTGGCATCCGGACCTCTGCCCGAAATCATCGGCCGATTTCAGGTGGAACATCCGCGCGTCTTTCTCCAGCTTCGCAACGATGCCGGCACGACGACGGTCAATCCCGTTCTTTCAGGCGAAGTGGATATCGGCCTCGGTTTCAATATTCCTGCCACCCCCGGCATCCGCACACTCGGCAGTTTCGATATCCCGATCGGCGTCGTCTTTCCACCGGGGCATCGGTTGATCGGGGCAGGTCCGATCAACCTTGCTGACGTGGTGCAGGAACGCCTTGTCCTTGCGCAGCAGGGAACGAGCCTACGCGAAGTCATCAATCTGATGCTGGCGCGTCTCGACGTGCAGGTCGAGCCGGTGCTTGAAACGAATGCCTCGGAAATGTTGAAGAAATTGGTTAAATGCGGGGCGGGGCTGACGATGCTCAATCCGCTCGACGTCATCACCGAATGCCGACAGGGTGAACTCGTCTTCCGCCCGGTCGCCGAACCGCATACGCGGCATCAGCCGATGAAACTCTTTGCACGCGCTCGCGCGCCGTTGGACGCCGCAACCAGCCTGTTTGTCGAATATCTGCTCGCCGAGCTTGCAGGTCTCGTGCAAGAGCTGCAAATCAGGGGGCATATCGCCCCGGACAGGCTGCCGGCCGCCGTTTAGGCATCATTGCGAATAGAGGTTCGAGAGCGGGTAATTCTTGAGATCGCAGAGCATCTCGATGAAACCCTTGACCTGATACCGGCAGATGGCCTCACCTTTTTCAGCAGTCCCGAGCGATGCATCGCCGACCACGCCATTCGGGTTGAGATCATGGGCAATCCAGGCGAGCGAGTGCGGCGGCAACGGCTGGATGTACTTGGACTGATCGCGCATCCATTCGGCTTTCGACTTGAAATTCTGCGCCCTGTCCATGCGCACCAGATCGGGTCGGAAGTGCAGCATCAGCGAGGTTTCGACCTCGCCGCCGTGGATGCCGTATCTCGATTCATGCTCGCTGATCATGCCATCCGGAGTACCGAAGCGGCCCCATTGCGTAGACAGAACAGCCATCTGGTTACGCACGCGCAACTCGCGGGCGACGATGCTCATAATGTCGACATTGCCGCCGTGAGAATTGACGATCACCATCTTGCGGATGCCGGCTTCGGCAACCTTTGCGCCGATCGCCGTCCATACCGGGATCAACAGTTCGGCGCCGAGCGACAGCGTGCCGGCCCCGTAGACATGCTCGTTGGCCTTACCGATTTCCTGTGTCGGCAGCACCAGAAGGTCGAGATCGTCTGGCCGCTGGTTGCGAAGTTCCGCAAGCATGCCGTTGGCAATGGCGACGTCGGTGGCAATCGGCAGATGTGGGCCGTGCTGCTCGGTCGAGGCGATCGGAAGAATGGCAATCGTCGTGTCGGGGGACAGTCCGGGGAAGTCGTAGGTATTCAACTCATTCCAGTAAAATGGCGTCGCCATTGCCGCGTCCCCTCTTGTCTCCGTTGGACATTGAGTAGGGAAAGTTGCCGCATCCGAAAAGCATCAATTTGAGCCAGTGGCGATGCCTTTTTGAGGGCAATCGTCGTCCCTGCGAGTATTCGGATGAACGACGCATGGGCGATCTAACCGCGGCGAGCGAGTGTTGGAAAAGGCGGACAGTGGCGCCGCGGCATTTTGCTGAAATCCAATAATGTCTCAATTTTGGTGGATTGTAATGACGTTGACGAACCAAGGGCTTTGTCGACACTGCTCTCGCTTTGGTTCAACCCCGGTGCCACTTGCTTGGATTGTATCAAATGCCAACGAGGCGGGTCGATTCCACTGATATGCGACATCGACTTGCCGGCGCACCGCCTTGGGGACCAGCGATGCTATGCTCCGTCAAGTCTGTGGCACGCCTTCAATCACCTCGGATCGTGAAGGACGCTTGATCCTGAACCATGCGACATAGAGCGCCGGCAAGAAGAGCAGCGTCAGAACTGTGCCCACGACGATGCCTCCCATCATGGCATAGGCCATCGGCCCCCAGAATACCTCTCTTGATATTGGGATCAGAGCAAGCGTTGCTGCCGCGGCGGTCAGGAGAATGGGACGCATGCGATGTTCGGTTGCTTCGACGACGGCCTGCCAAGGCTCAACTCCGGTATCCCTCAGGTGCTCGATCTGGACGATCAGAATAACGGAGTTGCGGATTAGGATGCCGATCAGCGCGAGAATGCCGAGAATGGCGACGAATCCCATCGGGGCATTGCTCGACAGAAGTGCGACGACGACGCCGATCAGTGCCAGAGGAGCGACCGCGAACACGAGGAACAGGCGGTGAAAGCTCTGCAGCTGTATCATCAGGATCGTCGCCATGGCAAAGAGCATCAAAGGTGCAACGGCTGCGATCGGCGCCTGTGCCTTGCCGCTTTCCTCGACAGCTCCGCCGACGGCGACCGAATAGCCGACGGGCAAGGCCTTTTCGAACGCGGCTACTTTCGGCTCAAGCTGGGTGACGATCGTCGCAGGTTGAATTCCTCCGACGACACCTGCCTTGATCGTGACCGTGGGCACTCTCGCCCAACGCCAGATGACCGGCTGTTCAAGCTCATAGCGGAACGTCGCCACGGCCGACAGGGGAACCGACTTTCCATTCGATCCCGGCAATTGTAGGTTCTGCAACGTGTCGATCGATCCGCGTTCGGCGTTTTGAGCCCGGCTGATGACATCAATGAGATAGATATCGTCTCTGACCTGGGTGACCGTGGAACCCTGGACGATGCCGTTCAACGCGGAGGCGATGTCCTCGGATGTTACGCCGAGCTGTCGAGCCTTGTCCTGAAGGACGTCGACCTTGACGACCCGCGCGGGTTCGTTCCAGTCGAACGTCATGGCCGACAACGACGGGTTCGTACCGACGATACCCGCAAGCTTCTGCGCAAGATCGCGCACGGTTTGAATGTCCGGGCCGCTTACTCGGTATTGCACGGGTTTGCCGACAGGCGGACCGATGTCGAGAAGCTTCACGAACGCATCCGTCCCGGGGAAAGTCTTGTTGAGATAAGCCTGCAGGTCGGCTCTGACCTTGTCACGGACGTCCAGTCCCTTGGTGACGATGATCGTCTGGCCAAAGCTGACGTCGGCCGGCTGAACGTCGAACGACAAAAGGAAGCGGGGGGCGCCCTGGCCGACATAGCTCGACCAATGATCGATCGCCTGGTTTCCAACCAGTTTTTCTTTTTCGAACTGGGCCATCTGGCGGTTGGTCTCCGCGATGGAGCTGTTCTGCGGCAGATTCCAGTCGACGACTAGCTCGGGTCGGTCAGACGAGGGAAAGAACTGTTGCTGGACGAAGCCCATGCAAAAGAGCGAGAGGCCAAAGACCGCGACGGTGACGATGATCGTGACATAGCGAAATCGTATCGCCAGACCGAGCAGCCGGGCAAAGAAAGCCGCGAACCAGCCTTTCTTGTCGTGATGCTGCTTCATCGTTGTCGGTAGAATGCTCACGCCGAGAAGCGGCGTGAACAGCACTGCGACAATCCAGGACACCAGGAGGGAGACGGCGATGACCACGAATAGCGTGAAGGTAAATTCGCCCGCAGCACTGTTGTTAAGGCCAATCGGAATGAAGCCTGCGACGGTGACCAGTGTTCCGGTCAGCATCGGGAAGGCAGTTGAAGTGTAGACGTAGGTCGCTGCCTTGCGAAGATCATCTCCGACCTCGAGCCGCGCCACCATCATTTCCACCGCGATCATCGCGTCGTCGACAAGAAGGCCGAGCGCAATGATCAGCGCGCCAAGCGAGATGCGCTGCAGCGAGATGCCGGAATATTCCATGACGAGGAAAGTAATTGCAAGGACGAGCGGGATCGAAATTGCCACTACCAGACCTGCGCGGAGCCCGAGGCTGATAAAGCTGATGGCAAGCACGATCGCGATCGCTTCGAACAACGCACGCGTGAACCCGGACACGGCCTCGTCGACTACGGCGGGCTGATCCGAGACGCGATGAACATCGACACCGATCGGCAGGTCGGCAACGATGCCTTCCATTTCCTTGTCGAGCGCCTTGCCGAAGTCGAGGAGGTTCGATCCATCCTTCATCCCGATCGCCAGGCCGATGGCCGGTTCACCGTTAAAGCGGAAGAGGGATGACGGTGGGTCCACATAGCCACGCTTGATCGTCGCCACGTCGGTCAAGGGAAAGAACCGGTCGTTAACCCGAAGGTTGATGGCTCGCAGGCTTTCTTCGGACGTGAATTGTCCCCCCACGCGCAGTGCGATCCGTTCGGGCCCGGCCTCCACGAAGCCAGATGCCGTCACGGCGTTCTGTGCTTGCAGTGTGGCCAGCACGGATTGCCGGTCAATGCCGAGCGCTGCGATCTTGCGTGTCGAGAATTCGAGATAGATCGCCTCGTCCTGCGAGCCGATGATATCCACTTTCCCAACGTTCGGAACCGTCAGGATTTTTGCACGAGCGTCCTCGACGCGGTCGCGCAACTGCCTCTGGGAGAGGCCATCGGTCGTGAAGGCGAAGATGTTGCCGAAGACGTCTCCGAAGCGGTCATTGAAGAAGGGGCCCGCCACGCCAGAGGGGAAATCGCCCCTGATATCAGAGATCATGTTGCGAATGCGTACCCAGGTTCCGGCGACGTCCTTGGCTTTGGTGGTCGCAAGCAGGTCGACAAAGACAATGGTCTGTCCGGCGGTGGTGATGCTTCGCGTATGGTCGAGAGACTCCAGCTCCTCGAGCTTCTTCTCAATGCGGTCTGTAACCTGTTTTGTCACCTCTTCGGCAGAGGCCCCCGGCCACTGGGCCTGGATCACCATCGTTTTGATGGTGAAGTTCGGATCTTCCTCGCGTCCAAGCTTCAGATAGGAGAATGCGCCAGCAAGTATGAAGACGATCATAAAGTACCAGACAAGAGAGCGATGCTTGAGCGCCCATTCGGAGAGATTAAACGGCTTCACGGGGTCGCCTCCTGGTTGATCCTGACTTGCTGGCCCTCGGCGAGCTCATTGACACCTGCGACAGCGACGCGGTCGCCAGCTTTCAGACCGGAGACAACGACGACAGGATTTGCGTCATCTGCAGCGTCGGCGATACTCACCTGGCGAAGCGACACCGTCTTCTTGTCCGGATCGACGATCCAGACACTGTGTTCTCCATCCCGTTCAAGGATTGCAGTTGCAGGCACCGAGATTGTCGGGGAGGCGTCCGTCGTCGATGTCGCGGTGACGATCGAGCCAAGGCGGAAGCTCGGCAGAGGACCGTCGAGACCTATTTTCACGCGTTGGGTCCGCGTCGCCGCATCGGCCTCCGGTGCGATCTCGCGGACCGTTCCGCTTGCGCGTATCGTCTGGTCGAGCTGAAGCGTGATCTCAAACGGCGAGCCCATCCTCATGCCTTGCATCTGGGTTTCCGGAATGTCGACGACCACATCGCGCAAGTCAGGACGCGCAACCGTGAGGACGGTTTGCCCCGCGGAGACGACCTGGCCCACTTCGGCCGACGTCGCGGTAACGACCCCGTCAAACTCGGCTTTCAGCTGCGCATATCCGAGCTGCTCTTCGGCCTTGGCCAGATTGGCCTGCGCTTTGGCAACGGAGGCGCTCGCGGTCTTTTGGGCCTGCTGCGCACTTTCGAGGGCCGCCTCGCTGCCTGATTTGGCATCGGCGAGCGCCTGCTGTCGTTCGACCGTGGTCGAGGCGTTGGCGCGTTGCGCCTGGCTGTTCGAGAGGTCCGCCTGCGAACTGCGGACTGCCAGTTCGAGGGAGAGGGGATCGATTGCGGCGATGACCTGACCCTTGGTGAGAATGTCACCGACGCCCACTTGCCTCGCCACGAGGCTTCCAAGTACCCGAAACCCGAGATTAGTCTGGATTCGGGGCTGGACCAGGCCGGCCAGCTGCAATCTCGCCGCGGGCCGGGGCTGCGCCACGATCGACATCAGCGGCCGCACGCCGTCCTTCGGCGGTTCCGATTTCTGATCGCATGCGACAAGGACGAGGGCCACTCCGCAGATCGCTACAATCGAGCAACAGTTCATTGATGTGCCTCCAAAGTGGCCGCCACGGTCTGTCCCGACCGGAGGAATTTTCCCCCTTCAACGACGACGATATCTTTCGGGGCAAGGCCGGCACTAACGGCGAACTTGCCAGTCTCGTACTCGGCGACATCTACCTTTTTCATTGACACTGTCTGGTTGGAGGGATCGACGACCCAGACGGCTGCCTTTCCGCTGCTTGAAGTCATGGCGCTCCACGGAAGCAGGATCGCCCGTCGCGATTTCGCCATGAACGTTCCGACAACAACGGCGCCGAGCGGCATTTGGTCGTCGGGTTTGTCGAGAGCAACTTTCACTCGGATTGTCCCGGTGGTTGAATCAATGGTAGGGGAGGTCTCGCGAACCGGCGCCGTGATCTCGATCTGCGGGTTGGAGAGAAGCCTCACCTGAACATCAGCGTTCGACTCCTGCAGGAACAGCGATTCAACGACGTTGAACACAGCATCGCGCGGGCCGTCATGCGCGAGCGTGAACACGGCTTGCGCGGCTTGCGCCACCTGTCCGACCTCGGCATTCCTGTCGGTAACGACGCCATCGGCGTCGGCGCGCAGCTCGGTGAAGGAAAGTGCGTCCTTGGCGGTTTCCAATTGTGCCCGCGCTGCATCGAGGGTGCCCTGTGCCGTAATCAGTGCCTCAGTAGCCGCATCGAAATTCGCGCGGGTGGTGACTTGGCTATTGAACAGGTTCTTTTGCCTTTCGGATGCCAACGTCGCCTGGGTCAGCTGCGCCTCCGCGGCATGGAGACTTGCCGTCGCAACGCCCACGTCCGCAAGCTGCTCTTGAGGATCGATCTTCGCCAGGACCTGGCCAGCCTTGACCTTGGATCCGACATCGACCGCGCGCTCGATGATCCGGCCGCTGACGCGGAAGGACAGCTCAGACTGGATACGGGCTTTGACTTCTCCCGTGACAGAGGTGCTGGTCGAATAGGCCTCGACCGCTGCCTCGGCGGTTCGAACCGCTTGAGGCGCTGCCGCTTGCTTTTTGTCGCGCTCGTCGCATGCGCAGAGAGCCAACGCCGTCAACGTCATCCAGATCAATGTCTTGGAAACTGCCATAAGGGACCTATTCGAACTGCGAAATTCGGATGCTCAGTAAACTTGACTGACTGATTAGTCAATGGAATACTCCGTCAAAAGGGGAGACAAAAAATGATCGAGAGAAAACCGACTGGGATCCGCGCCCAGCGCAAGGCCGAAAGGCCGCTGGAAATTCTGGACGCTGCCTTCGAAGAGTTTGTCGCAAATGGATATGTTGCAACCCGTGTCGAGGATATCGCTGCGCGGGTCGGCGTCACCAAGGGCACGATCTACTTCTATTTCGAGACCAAGGAGCAGCTATTTGACGAGATGCTCAGGCATATCTCCGTGCCGTTCACCGACGTTAAGGATCTGATGCCGACGTTAACGGGCCCCTATTCCGAAAGGATCAAGGCCTTCATCCGCATCGTTTACGAGCGCATAGCGACCAATCGCAATACGAGGGAGTTGCTCCGCTTTGTGATTTCCGAGGGGTCGCGGTTTCCGCAGGTCGTCGACCGTCACTACGAGGAAGCGATCGCGCCAATGTTCGATGCTGCACGCGTGCTCTTCGAGGAAGGCGTCGCTGCCGGGGAGCTTCGTTGCTCTCCGCTACTCAAACTTCCCGAGATCGCCATCAGTCCTGCGCTCCTGTTGAGCGTGTGGTACATGCTCTTTGCAGACAGAAAGCCGCGCGACGTCGAGGCATTTATCGATACCCACGTAGATCTCATTCTCAACGGCATGTTGCCCAGGCCATAGGGTGGGCCAACCACCGTCGCAGAACTTGACGTGGCTGATCACATCAAGCAGACGCTTGGCCGTCACGTTCAGGCAATGTTGCCCCCGCACAAAGACGCATTGTACGGATCAAAGGAGTTCATGCATGCGTCTGCTGCTGGCCGAAGACGAAATGGAAATGGCTTCGGTCCTTATCCTTGCATTGCGGAACCACGATTTAATTGTTGATCATGTCGCGACGCTTGCATCTGCACAGGAGGCCATCCGTCTCACAATCTATGACGCGCTTCTCCTCGATCGTCACCTGCCTGACGGCGACGGGCTGGCGCTCGTTACCTGGATGCGACGCAGTGGCAAGGCGGTGCCCGCAATCATGCTGACCGCACAGGGTGACCTCGGGGATCGCGTCGAAGGTCTGGATGCTGGAGCAGATGACTATCTTGCCAAACCCTTCGCGATTGAGGAACTGATGGCTCGCCTTCGCGCCGTGCTGCGCCGTCCTGGCGTCATTGAAACGCAAAAACTCAGGCTTGGGGTTCTGCAGCTTGATCTGCTCAATCGAGAAGCCGTGGTGCATGAGAGGCGCCTCGAGCTTCCCCGGCGCGAACTCCTGGTACTTGAAGCGCTGATGCGCCGGGCTGGCCGTACGGTCGAACGCGGAACCCTGCAAGAAGAAGTCTATGGCATGGACGATGAAATCCAGTCCAACGCCCTTGACGCCCACGTCTCCCGTCTGCGTCGGAAACTGGACGAGGTAGCAGCTGGCGTCGAAATTCACACGATTCGCGGGATCGGTTATCTGATGCGGCGGCGAACGTCGTGACGCCACCTTTCTATTCTCTCAAATGGCGGCTGATCAAGCGCCTTGTTGCGCTGCAGGCGATCATGCTCCTTGCTTTCGGTGCTGGTTTTGTCGTGGTCTTCTGGAGCGCTGGATTTGCAGGAATCACGGCCCCCGGTGAAGATGCGATCGAGGCGGTAAGGTCTTCGCTGTCGTGGGAGGCGGGAGGGACCATGTCTCTGCACGAGAGTGCCGCACTGACATATCAGCAGAAAATCGAGCCTGATTTCTGGTTCCTTGTTTACGACTCTTACGGAAACACTATCGGGCGAGGACCGGTTCCGTCTCAGCTACCCTCCATCGCCGCTTCTTTTGCGGGAGTAGCCGAAGCTCGTTTCGACGGCAGCGTTGCCGACCCGCTCAGTCATGCAGTCCGAATGAAACTTGTGGAGAGCAGTCACGGCCCACTGCGGATATTTGTTGGCCATAGAGGAGCATTAACGCCCGGCAAGCTGTTCGTTATTCTAGTCGCCATCGCTTCGGGCGCGGTCCTGCCCGGGATAGTGCTGACCGGTCTTGTCACATTGGCCGTCACTCCTCTCGTTGTTCGCGGCCTCCACAGGGATTTAATCGAGGTAACGCTGGCAGCGCAGCGCATCGATATCGACAAGCGCGGGTACAGGCTCCCTTTGCACAGCATTCCTGCCGAGATCGCGCCGCTCGTGACGGCCATGAACGAGACGCTTGCAAGGTTGGACGATGGACACGATCGTCAGAAGCGTTTCATGTTGGCCGCCGCTCACGAGCTGCGCACGCCAATTGCGATTTTGCAGACTCGACTTGAAGCGATGCCGGCCACGATCGACAACGTCCGGCTGCTTGAAGATGTCGCGCGGCTTTCGACGCTTGCCAACCAACTACTCGATCTGCAGCGATTGAGCCAGGATACGAGCGCGATGCGCCGGTTTGATCTTGCTGGCGTCGCCCGCAATGCGGTGGTGGCCCTTGCGCCGCTCGCCATCGCCGCGGGCTATAGGATAGATTTCAACATTGATTCCGAGCCATCGGCGATACGTGGTGATGCGACATCAATTGAGCGTGCCATCG
This sequence comes from Rhizobium sp. 2YAF20, assembly GCF_052114685.1. Classification (NCBI taxonomy): domain Bacteria; kingdom Pseudomonadati; phylum Pseudomonadota; class Alphaproteobacteria; order Hyphomicrobiales; family Rhizobiaceae; genus Rhizobium; species Rhizobium sp. 2YAF20. Next base: position 19,801 of record NZ_JBFRFF010000032.1, read on the forward strand.
CCAATCTCGTGCAGAATGCGATCGAGCATGCAGGCCGACGCGGCGTCATCACCGTTGCCGTCCAGGCGCCTGCGTTGGTGTCGGTCGTCGATGATGGTCCGGGCATTCCGCCGGCCGACCGGGAGCGCATCTTCGAGCCCTTTCAGCGCCTGTCGGCGACGGGCAGGGGAATCGGCCTCGGCCTCAACCTAGTAAAAGAGATTGCGATATTGCACGGAGCAAAAATGCATGTCGAAGATGTGCAAGGCCGGGGCACGTGCTTTTCGATCAGCTTCCCCGCAGATCAATGCAGCTAAATAAATGCCGCGTCCTGTCGTGCGTAATGTTCCCTACATCTAAGGCGCCGAAACCGTTGTTGAAACGGCTCGATCCGAGCCGCTACCGGAGACGCCCTGATGACCTTCTGGCTGCATTTACCAACATTTCTAAAAGCTCTCTTTCGGGCGCCCCGAACGATCGGCGCAATAGCACCATCCGGTCCCAAGCTCGCCAGACTGATGACCAGCGAGATCAAGCCTGGCGCAGGCAGAATACTTGAACTTGGGCCGGGGACTGGCGTGTTTACCCGAGCCCTCCTTGATCGGGGAGTGAGCCGCAACGACGTCACCCTCGTCGAAATCGAGCGACAATTCGTGCAGGTTCTGAGAAGGCGTTTTCGAGGTGTCGACATCATATGCTCTGACGCCTGCAATCTCGAAGTCGTAAATGCAGAGCGCGGTCCCTATGCGGCAATTGTCAGTGGGCTGCCTCTCCTCAATATGCCGGCGGAAATGATTGAAACCATTCTGACGGGCGCTTTTTCCATCCTTGATCATGGCGGTGCATTTTATCAGTTCACCTATAGTCGCGCTTGTTCAGTCCCTGCTGAGATCATGGAGCGGCTCAGGCTTGAAGCAAAGCCGCTCGGTCGCGTCCGTTTCAACGTCCCGCCGGCAAGCGTGTTCCGTCTGTCGAGAAGGGAGGATTGACGGGTTGGAAACGGCAGATTTTCTTGTGGTTCCGTTCTCTAATGGGCTTCTCAGCGTCATGATCATCGGATGTGTCGAAAAGCTTGCACTGGTCCTCCCCTCGGCCGGTGTCTATCTGTTCCTGGGCATGCGGTGCGTGCACGGTCCGGTGGATATAGCCATATTGGCCGCGGCTACTGCACTCGGATCAACGGCCGGGTCGATCTGCTGGTACGTAATAGGCAGGCTCTTGTGCAAAGGAAGGACTGCCTCGCCCAAGCATGCACTGGGATCTCGATTGGGTGGAGTAGTCGCAAGCCGGTGGCTAACGACGTTTGGTCGCGTCGATTTCATCGGTATCGCGGGCCTGCAACTGTTGCCGGCAGTTCGCGTTTACTCATCGCTGGCTCTCGGCGCCCTCTGCGTGAGGATTGGTGCTTTTGCCACCGCCACCTTTCTCGGCAGCGCTGTGTGGAACGGCACACTGTTGATTGTTGGTGCCCTGCTCAGCCGCACAGCCAACAACGGGCAGGCAGATACATGGACCGCAGTCATGGTCGCGATCATTGGCCAAGGCTCGCTGTACTGTGCGTTATGTGTCATCCGCCGCCGCAAAAGAGCGGCGTTGTCGATATGGGATACGAGTTAGCGGGGTAGCGGTTCGCTGGGCACTGCAAACGGCGCCGTCTCCGGTTTTTGGATAAATCCATTGCTGGACAATCGACCGGGCATGAGCGCTGCGAGTAAGCCATTCAATTGCGGGGCGGTAGGTCCGGATCCCCCTCGCATGAGGCGTTTCAACATTCTTCGCCGCAGCTTACCACCGTCCGCATACGGCAATCGGCGAGCGCTTGTGTTGTCACGTTCCGCCCGACACCGCGCCAATGATGGGGTGCTGAACATCACGTCGCTCCACTCTCAGATCAGAGACGATTGCGGCTCTCATTCACAGACGCGCATTCGCTCATTATGCCATCCGTCATCATATTCGTTTTGAACTGGGCGGCTCTCGTACCAGCATCTAGGCGGCGGCGGCGGAGGCTCGTACGCCCCGCCGTTTGCGATCGCGCCGCCGATTATCCCACCAATGAGCCCTGCCGCCACACCGCCTGCGATTGCACTTCCATTGTGATGATGATGATGCCGTTCGGGCGGCGGCGGGTCGCGCCAGTCTTCGTGACGATACGGCGGCGGGTCATCAAATTGCTGCGCCTGTACGACGCTGCCTGGGGTCAATGCGCTGCTTGCAAACGTAGCAACAAGGAAAACCGAGAGAATTGTCTTCTTGACCATGACTGCCTCCGGCGCATCGCGCCATAAGATATAGATGTTCGACTCAGCGAAACAACTTCTCCAAGCATGATCAGGTTCGTCTGAACATTGGATGAATGCCCGCTGGCAGCATCGCACGCCATTCCTCGCAATTTCCTTAAGTCTATGACGCGATGTGGTGGGATCTAACGAGCCATCCGCCCTTGCGGGCGACGCGAAAGCTCAGGTCACGGTAATGTTCCCGAACTATGCCCCGAACGTCGCCTAAGGTCACAACAGGAACGCCGCTTTCCAACCCCCATGCAAGGTCCGTGCTCCGCGCCTACTTGGCCGAGCGATGCGGAATCCCCAAGGACGGTTCGGATCGTGCACTGACACACTGCACGAACTCTTTCTTCGGGATTTTTGCCACTCTCGAGGGCCGGCTGAAGATATCGATCCCGGAAGATGTGGCGGCAAACGTGGTCGCAAAGATCAACAAGGCGTCGGACGGAGCCGAATCAAAGCTCTGACGGTTGGAACACGGCAAGGCGAGTTGATGTGGCAGTGCTGCTGACTGCAACTCGAGGGCCAGGCCAGCCTGCGCCCCCCGTTCCCCTGGAACGAGTGGTCGCGATTTTGACGATCGCGCAGATGCGATCGACGGGACGCGCATCGGCGCGATGCGCTCTAGGCGACCTGCGACATTCCCTCTCTCAGTAAGATCAGCCGAAGCGTGCGATCAGAAAATCAATTGCACTTCGAAGCATTGCCGTAGGCCGTCGATCCTGCTGATAGACGAGATACATAGGCACTGGCCTATATGACCAATCCGGCAAAACGGGCTCAAGGCGCCCGCCAGCGAGGTCATCAGCCAGTAGCAACTCTGGCTGCAAGACGATGCCAGCTCCGCATATGGCCGCGACACGTAATGCCGCGCCCTGGTTTGTCGTGAAGCGGCCCGTCACTGGTACCTCACAGACTTCGCCATCTGGTCCAACCAGATGCCAAATACCCTGCTTGCGCCAGTATGACAGGCCAAGGCACTGATGATTGCTCAACTGCTCAGGCCTTTCTGGCCTTCCGTACCGCTCCAGATAAGAGGGTGCGGCTGCGAGTATCCGACGGTATGGCTTCAACGGCCGAGCAACGAGGTCGGAGGCATTCATCTCGCCAATATGGATACCCAACTCGTATCCGTCGCTGATCAAATCCGGGGCGCGGTTGTCTAGGATCAGTTCAACGCTGACCTCCGGGTTCTGATCCAGATACATGACGAGCGCAGGCGCAAGGCTTTCACTTCCAAAGCTGACGGGCGCCACCAGCCTTAGCCGACCGCGTGGACTTGCCTGCAGTTCCGAAGCACTCGCTTCTGCTGCTTCCACCTCGGTGAGAGCGTGTTTGCTACGCTCATAGTAAAGCCGGCCTACCTCGGTCAGTTGATGCCGACGCGTCGTGCGATGAAGCAATCGCGCGCCGAGGCGCTGCTCGATCGTGCGAATGTGCTTTGCGACCATTGTTGCAGATACACCATCAGCCTCAGCGGCAGCGGCAAAACTTCCGCTTTCGACGACTTTAACGAACATTCTCATGCCGGCCAGCTTGTCCACGATTAAGAACCCATTGGTTTGGAATGATGCACTCTGGCGCCCATTTATCTCCTCGGCAAGCCGTTAGATATTTTGCAGCGTCAGCGCCTCGTTCTGATGCGCCATTTGCAAAGCAAAGGATATGTCATGCCAATCTTGCAGCTGAAAATGCACCCCGGACGTACGATCGAGCAGAAGAAAGCGTTTGTGCGCGAAGCAACCCGTATCGTGGTCGAAACGCTGGTCTGCCCGCTTGAAAGCGTGGAGATCCTAATCACCGAAATTCCGAAAGATGCCTGGGCGACGGCGGGCAAGTTGAAATCGGACGGTTGAAGCCGATAAGGAGTAGCCGCGAGCCACGGCATGCGGTTCTTGCTCTCAGCCGGCCAACGCCGGCTTGCGGGCGGGAATGGTCATCGCGGCTACACCTGCAATGACGCAGGCCAACCCCACCCACGCGGTAGAGGTCATGGTTTCACCGAGAAATAAGAGTCCGATCGCCACGCCGATCGGGACCCGGAGGTAGGCCTGAGCGGCCGTAGCAACCGAGCCGAGTGTGTGAAGGAGTCGGAAATAGATGACGAACGCGAGGGCGGTCGAAAACACCGAGAGGCCGAGCAAGGCGAGGATCGATGCAAACGAGGGCCTCAAAGCCCACGGCCGATCAACAACAAGGCTGATGGGAAAGAGCATGATCGCGCCGCAGATGAGCGATCCGGCAGCCGGCATGATCGGATCAAGCCCCTTGAATCCCCGACCGAAGATAGCCGCTCCCGCGTAGCAGACTGTGGCGGCGACGACGGCAAGCTGTGCTGGCAGTTCATCGCCAAGGCCATGAAACGCCTCGACGCCGATGATAAGGCAAGTGCCGGCGATACCGGCAACGACACCGAACAGCTTGCGGCCTGTCAAGGGCTCGTGGCGTGTGAGGAGGGCCGTTAGCAGGAAAGCAAAAATGGGCGTCGTTGAATTCAGTATTGCAGCTGGTCCTGCATCTATGGTGCGCTCTGCCCAGGCAATCAGCGTAAAAGGCACCACGCTGTTAAGGCATGCCTGAAACAGGAACCGCCGCCATGTCGCGGCATCTCGTGGCAAGGCCAATCCGCGCGCCCTGATGATCGCAAGGAGGACCGCGCCAGCAATCAAGGTGCGGGTAGCGATCAGGGTCACCGGCGGGATCGTTTCCACGGCGATTTTGATGAATGTATAGGACGCTCCCCACAGGGTCGCGAGCACGAGAAGAAGCGTGAGTTCTATTTTCGCATCCGTCTTTTTTTCTGTCATGGTCGTCTCGCGTCGGAGTGGCTTATGAAATCTCCTTTCCCTCTATCGTGAAATGGCCCAGGAATGATTCGGCCAAGGCCGAACTATGAAGGGCTGACACAGGAGAACAGGCAGGTGACCTTCGGCCTGGTGTCGAATATGGCTTCCGCACCCACACTTACAACGATCGGATCTTCCTGAAAGGCAATCGCACGGTGGCGTTCCGCCGAACGCGGCAGCTATGCGTCCAAGCGTATGGGTTGGTCGTCCTGGATATCGAACGGCGTTGGTTGAATTGCCTACCGCCGACCGCTACAGTATTTGGTACGCCATAATACGATGCTAATCGGTTTCCGGCGACGGAAGTAGAGTGTGCGAAGCCACATCTAACATAGAGGTGCAGAATGAGCGGTGTTCTCAAGGGCATGGCGATTAGAGTGGAGCGTCCCGCAAAGACCTTGCGAGAACTCGCGCTCGACAAGGTCCGCGAAGCCATTGTGGACGGGTATTTCCGCCCGGGAGATCGACTTGTCGAGCGGGACCTGTGCGCCCAGCTGGGCGTGAGCCGAACGATCGTGCGCGAGGTCTTGAGGCATCTGGAATCAGAAGGGCTGGTTGCCAATCTGCCAAACAAAGGTCCGATCGTTGCCCAGCTCGACCTTAAGGAAGCCAAGCAGATCTATGAGATCCGCGGTGCACTCGAGGGCATGGCGGCTCGGCTGTGTGCGGAACGCGGCAGTCCTGAGATCGTGGCAGCGCTGGAAGCGTCGCTGCAGGGAATCCGCGATAGCTATCGCGACAAGAATATGCACGGCGTGTTGGCGCACACCTCTTCTTTCTATCAGGCACTGTTCACGATGGTCGACAGGCATGTCGCCTGGGGTGTCGTAAACCTCCTTACAGTGCGCATAAACCATCTGCGTTCGATGACGATCAAAACAGACAATCGCGATATTGAGGGTCCGCTCCAAATGTCGAAGATCGTGGAAGCGATCCGCCGCGGCGATGGTGAGGGCGCATACAAAGCGGCGATGGACCACGTCGCTCGTGCAAGCGCCATTGCCGAGACGGTTCTATCCGCAACGACACCCACCGAATAAACAGCTGGCGCTCCCGTTATGTCGTGGGGCGGTTGGAAGATATCTCCCCTTACCTTCCACTTGAAGCGTGCCTCGCGGAAAAGCAGGCAAAGCCGCATTGCAAGCTTGATACCAAACTTCGCGAGACAGGTCGGGCGGCTTGCGCAAGGTGCAGTGAGGCCAATCCGTGTCCGGGTGAGGGGTGTCGGAGATCGCGAGCATGCTCGACGTCGCGAACTCGCTCGGAAAAATCTGAGTTCTTGGTCTGGATAGCAGTTGGCAGCCATCTGCTTGCTGAGGTTTAGGGATCCATTAGATCTACTAAACCTCTGTCCTAAAAGGATATTTTGCGTCTCCCTTCGAATTTTCCCCCTTCGAAGAAACCAACTTGACGCGTATGTATTATGGTATACCATAATACATAGTCTTAAAACTGAGGTGTTCGATGACCATTCAAATTCGTAAGACAGGGCTTCTGATCGAGACGACGCTAATTGAGGGCGGTAGATTAGCGCCGGTTCCGTTGAAGTTGTTTTCCGCGTTTGCGGTTGTGAAGAACCCCTGGGCTGGCCGCGGCTTTGTTGAAGACCTCAAGCCCGACATTCATGCTGCCGCCCCGATCCTTGGCGAACTGTTGACCAAGATGATCATCGACGCCGTTGGCTCCGGTGAGACAGTCGAAGCCTATGGAAAGTCGGCTGTCGTTGGCCTGGACGGAGAGATCGAACATGCATCCGCGCTCATTCACACTCTTCGCTTCGGAAATTTCTATCGCCATGCCGTGGGCGCCAAGTCTTATCTCGCCTTTTGCAACACACGCGGCCCTGCCAACGCGCCGATCATGATCCCTTTGATGGACAAGAACGACGAAGGACGCCGCTCGCATTACCTCACCATTCAGACATCAATTCCCGATGCGCCGGCCGCCGACGAGATTGTCGTAGCTCTCGGCGCGTCTGTGGGTGGGCGTCCACATCACCGCATTGGCGACCGCTACCAGGATCTCAAGGATCTGGGGCAAGACGTCGCCAATCCGGCCGGCGTTTGAGAGGGCTGGCGCTGACATGCTGACCGCTGGATCAACCACGCAGAGCGCTACAGCAAATGCCGAAGCAATCTTTGCCCGGAGCCAGACCCTAGGTGGAACGAGCTACCACGAAAAAGGGGCCGGCGAGCCGCTTGTCCTAATCCACGGCGTCGGCATGCGGCTCGAAGCCTGGGCGCCGCAGATCGCATCGCTATCTGCAACCCATCGCGTGATCGCCGTCGATATGCCTGGACATGGCGAAAGCGCGAAGCTGCCTGTGGGCAGTTCTCTTGAGGCGTTTGTCGCCTGGTTCGGACGCTTTCTGGATGACATGGCACTCGACACTGTAAATGTTGCCGGGCACTCCATGGGTGCACTGGTGTCGGGAGGCGCCGCTGCGACGTTTGGAAACCGTATCAAACGGGTCGGCTACCTCAATGGTGTGTACAAGCGCGACCCACAAGCTAAGGCTGCCGTGCTGGCGCGTGCCGCAGCAATTCCTCAGTCGGGTGTCGACAAGGAGGGGCCGTTGCTTCGATGGTTTGGCGACAATCCTGATGGCGCTACCGCCCGTGAACTGACGCGAAAATGGCTGAACCTTGTCGATCCGCAGGGCTATGCTGTCGCGTACGCCGCATTTGCGGGTGGAGACGAGACCTATGCTGATCGCTGGAAAGACGTAGCAGGTCCGGCACTGTTTCTGACGGGTTCGGATGATCCGAACTCGACGCCTTCGATGGCGAGCCAAATGGCCGCGCGCGCGCCTCAGGGCTTGGTCCGTATCGTCGAAGGCCATCGCCATATGGTCAACTTGACCGCTCCGGCAATCGTAAACTCACTGCTTGCGGAGTGGCTATCGCTCGGGGAGGGAACACCATGATGACGCAGGCTGTTGATCCAAGGGCATTGCGCGACGCCTTCGGTGCGTTTCCAACAGGCGTGACGGTGGTGACCGCCTCAGACGAGGCCGGAAACCCGATCGGCTTTACCGCCAATTCGTTCACTTCCGTATCACTCAATCCGCCGCTCCTGCTTGTCTGCCTTGCCAAGACATCGCGCAATTACGCAACGATGACGGGAGCCCGGCACTTTGCCATCAATGTGCTCTCCGAAACGCAAAAGGACGTGTCCAACACATTCGCACGACCAGTCGAAGACAGATTTGCGGCGGTCGATTGGGCTAAAGGCGCGGCCGGTGCCCCGATATTCTCGAATGTCGCCGCATGGTTTGAATGTGCCATGGAACAGGTCATCGAGGCTGGCGACCACGTCATTTTGATGGGACGCGTCGAGACTTTCGACAATAGCGGGCGCAACGGCCTCGGCTACGCGCGCGGCGGCTATTTCACACCAATCCTGGCGAGCAAGGCGGTTTCGGCGGCAACCGAAGGCAACATGGAACTTGGGGCTGTTGTCGAACGCCGCGGTGAGGTTCTGCTTCTGGGTAATGATATCCACTCGCTGCCTGCCTGTGAGGCCGACGATGGCAGCCCGACGGAAAAGCTCCAGGAATACCTGGAGACACTCACGGGACTGAAGGTCAGCATCGGTTTTCTCTATTCGGTCTACGAAGGGAAAAGCGACGGCAAGCAACATATCGTCTATCGCGCGTCGGCTTCGTCAGGTGAGCCTTTAAACGGCAAATTCTTAAAGCCCGATGCGTTGTCTCAGGCACGCTTCAAGACCAGTTCGACCGCAGATATCATCGCGCGTTTCGCGATGGAAAGCTCGATTGGCAATTTCGGCGTCTATTTCGGCGATGAGACTGTAGGTACGGTTCGTCCAATTCCAGTCAAGGGCACACAGCGATGAAATTCTCTCTCTTTGTTCATATGGAGCGGCTCGACGCCGCACAAAGCCACAAGAGTCTCTACGAGGAATTCGTCGCGCTCTGTGAGATCGCCGACAAGGGCGGTATGCACGCAATCTGGACGGGCGAGCACCACGGGATGGACTTTACCATCGCGCCGAATCCGTTTGTCACCATTGCCGATCTGGCCCGCCGCACGACGCAGGCAAGGCTTGGAACCGGGACTATTATCGCGCCCTTCTGGCACCCAATCAAGCTGGCTGGCGAAGCGGCGATGACAGATATCATCTGCGACGGCAGGCTCGACATCGGAATTGCCCGCGGTGCTTACTCCTTCGAATACGAGCGGCTGTTGCCCGGTCTTGATGCCTGGAGCGCTGGCCAGCGAATGCGTGAACTCATCCCGGCCATTAAAGGTGTATGGAAGGGCGACTACGCCCATGACGGCGAATTCTTCAAGTTCCCATCGACGACCTCGGCACCAAAGCCGCTGCAGCACCCGCACCCGCCGATTTGGGTCGCCGCACGTGATCCGAACTCGCACGAATTTGCAGTTGCCAACGGGTGCAATGTTCAGGTGACGCCGCTGTGGCAGGGCGATGACGAAGTCCAGACGCTGATGAGCCGCTTCAACGACGCCTGCGCCAAGAACCCGGACATAGACCGGCCGAAGATCATGCTGCTTCGGCACACCTATGTCGGCTGCAGCGCGCAGGATATCGCCCAGGCCGCACACGAATTGAGCGTCTACTACAACTATTTCTTTGCCTGGTTCAAAAACGAAAAGCCGATAGCGCAGGGCCTGATTGAACGCATTCCGGACGAGGATATCCAATCGAACGCAATGCTCTCGGCTGAGGTCATGGTCACAAACAACGTCGTCGGAAACGCGCAAACTGTCATTGGCCGCCTCAAATCCTACGAAGCGCTCGGCTACGACGAATACTCCTTCTGGATCGACACCGGCATGAGCTTCGAACGCAAAAAAGCGTCGCTCGAGCGCTTCATCGCCGAGGTCATGCCAGCATTTGCGGAGTGAAGCCCATGCAGCGTTTCCAATATTATATCGACGGCGAATTCTCCGATGGCGAAGCTCGCTATCCAAGCATCGATCCCGCGTCCGGCAAGGTCTGGGCGGAGATGCCGGAAGCACGCGAAGCGGATGTCGATCGTGCTGTGAGTGCCGCCGACAGGGCAATGTATGAAGGGCCGTGGTCGAAGATGACCGCGACGCAACGTGGCCGGCTGCTCTACAAGCTTGCTGACCTCGTTGCTGCAAACGCTCAGACGCTTGCCGAACTTGAGACGCGAGACACCGGCAAGATCATCCGCGAGACATCCGCTCAGATTGCTTATGTCGCCGACTATTACCGCTATTATGCCGGTATCGCCGACAAGATCGAGGGATCCTATCTGCCGATCGACAAGCCCGACATGGACGTCTGGCTGCGCCGCGAACCGATCGGCGTCGTTGCGATGGTCGTGCCTTGGAACAGCCAGTTGTTTCTCTCCGCCGTGAAGATCGGACCGGCGCTGGCTGCCGGCTGCACTATGGTGGTCAAGGCCTCCGAAGATGGCCCGGCACCGCTTCTCGAATTTGCGCGCCTCGTTCATGAGGCAGGCTTTCCGGCCGGCGTCGTCAACATCATCACCGGCTTTGGCGCATCCTGCGGGGCAGCGCTTGGCCGTCATCCGAAGGTCGCGCACGTCGCCTTCACAGGCGGACCGGAAACTGCACGGCACGTCGTTCGCAACTCGGCGGAGAACCTTGCGTCCACTTCGCTCGAACTTGGTGGCAAATCGCCCTTCATTGTCTTTGCCGACGCCGACCTTGCAAGCGCAGCCAACGCCCAGGTCGCCGGCATCTTTGCCGCTACCGGACAAAGCTGCGTAGCCGGATCGCGGCTGATCATTGAGCGCAGCGTGAAGGATAGGTTCGTTGCGTTGCTGAGGCAGAAAGCAGAGGCAATCAAGATTGGCGCTCCGCTTGACATGGCAACCGAAGTCGGCCCACTCGCCACACAGCGTCAGCTGGATAACATCTCGGCCCTTATCACCAGGTCAGTTGAAAGTGGCGCCCGTCTTGTTACGGGCGGCCAAAAAATGGGCGGCGACGGATATTATTTTCCGCCCACAATTCTCGACTGCGACGACGTTTCCTCGCCGTCCCTTGTCGAAGAATTTTTCGGTCCTGTCCTTTCCGTTGTGTCGTTCGAGACTGAGGCCGAGGCACTGAGGCTTGCAAACGATAGCCGCTACGGCCTGGCATCGGGCGTTTTTACGCAGAACCTAACCCGCGCTCATCGTCTGATGAAAGGTCTGCGAACAGGCATCGTCTGGGTCAATACCTACCGCGCCGTATCGCCAATCGCTCCGTTCGGTGGCTTTGGCCTTTCGGGCCATGGCCGGGAAGGCGGCATGGCGGCAGCACTCGACTATACCCGCACAAAGACGATCTGGCTGCGCACGTCAGACGATCCGATCCCCGATCCCTTCGTGATGAGGTGACGCCAATGTTCTACGAGATCCGGACCTACAGACTGAAGAACGGCGCCATCCCGCAATATCTCAAGCTGGTCGAGGATGAGGGAATCGAAATCCAGAAGAGCCATCTCGGCACGCTGGTCGGTTACCTCTTTTCGGAGATCGGCACCATCAACGAGATCGTCCATATCTGGGCATTCACCAGCTTGGACGATCGGGATGCACGGCGCCAAAGGCTGGTGGCCGATCCACGGTGGCAGGCTTTCCTGCCCAAGATTCGCGACCTGATCGAGGTGGCGGAGAACAAGATTATGAAGCCAGCAAACTTCTCTCCCAAGGAGCCAAGCCCGCTGACGGCATAACGCAGACCTAGACCAACCAAAACAAGGATAAGGGAACATGAAAACGACATTCGCATTTGCGGCATTTGCCGCTCTCATGGCTGTATCCGCTACAGCCAAGGCCGACAATCTCGTCTTTTCGAGTTGGGGAGGGACGACGCAGGACGCGCAGAGGTCTGCATGGGCTAGCCCGTTCATCGCCAAAACCGGCACCAATGTCTTACAGGACGGCCCCACCGACTATGGCAAGCTGAAGGCCATGGTTGAGGCCGGTCAGGTAACTTGGGACGTCGTTGATGTCGAAGGTGACTACGCCGCGCAAGCAGGCAAAAGCGGCCAGCTAGAAAAGCTGGACTTCTCTATCATCGACAAGTCCAAGCTCGATCCGCGCTTTGTCACCGATTACTCGGTTGGCAGCTTCTACTATTCCTTCGTGATCGGCTGTAATGTCGATGCCGTCAGCGCCTGCCCGAAGACATGGGCGGACCTTTTCGACACTGCGAAATTCCCCGGCAAGCGCACCTTCTATAAGTGGTCGGCACCCGGCGTGATTGAGGCTGCATTGCTGGCCGACGGCGTTCCGGCCGACAAGCTCTATCCGCTAGATCTCGATCGCGCCTTCAAGAAGCTCGATACCATCAAGTCCGATATCGTCTGGTGGTCGAGCGGTGCGCAGTCGCAGCAACTGCTTGCATCAGCCGAAGCGCCGTTCGGCAGCATTTGGAATGGTCGAATGACCGCGCTTGCCGCCAGTGGCATCAAAACCGAAACGTCGTGGAAACAGAATATCACTGCAGCGGATTCGCTCGTCGTGCCAAAGGGCGCGCCGAACCTCCAGGCCGCGATGAAGTTCATTGCACTGGCGACATCCGCGGACGCGCAGGCCAAGTTTGCAAAGGCAACCGGGTACGCGCCGACCAATATCGGCTCAGCGAAATTGATGGATCCTGAGACTGCAAAGACGCTTCCTGACCAGCAGACGGCAAGCCAGGTCAATGCCAATATGGCCTATTGGGCGGACAACCGCGATGCGATCGGCAAACTCTGGTACGCGTGGCAGGCCAAGTAGTCCGGAACTGCCATTCAGCAGGCACGGCGTGTGAATGCGCGCCGTGCCTAGACCGCAGCGCCCGTCCCGGCAATAGGATGTTGGCGCCTGTTTGAATTCGCCGACGGGAGGACTTTCATGTCGATCTATAGTGGTGCTTCCAGCCTGGCTGTGCCGGTGCCAAAGGCGTCCAGGCAGACAGGTTTCGGCGCGGCTCTTCCGGCTCTCATATTCGTCGGCATCTTTTTCATCGCTCCTGTCGCGGCGCTATTGCTGCGAAGCGTGTTGGAACCCGTGCCCGGTCTTGGCAACTATGTAGAATTGCTCGGATCCTCGACTTATCTCAAGATATTCGCCAACACCTTCATCGTCTCGAGCCTCGTCACCGCGATATCGCTGCTGATCGGCTTTCCTGTCGCATGGGCTTTGGCGATTATGCCTGGACGGCTGGCGTCCGTGGTTTTTGCAATCTTGCTCTTGTCGATGTGGACCAACCTGCTTGCGCGCACCTATGCCTGGATGGTGTTGTTGCAACGGACGGGTCTTATCAACAAGATGCTGATGGGCATGGGCCTGATCGACAGGCCTCTAGCGCTCGTGAACAATCTGACCGGTGTCACGATCGGCATGACCTACATCATGCTGCCTTTCATCATCCTGCCGCTCTACGGTGTGATCAAAAAGATTGACCCGTCGACCCTGCAGGCAGCAGCGCTCTGCGGGGCGAACCGATGGCAATGTCTTACGCGAGTTCTCCTGCCTTTAGCCATGCCGGGCATGGCGGCCGGTGCACTTATGGTCTTCGTTATGTCACTCGGCTACTTCGTCACTCCGTCGCTTCTGGGCGGTACGGCGAACATGATGCTTGCCGAGCTGATCGCGCAATTCGTGCAGTCGCTGGTCAACTGGGGAATGGGAGGCGCGGCGGCACTGGTTCTCCTCGTTGTGACGCTATCGCTTTATGCCGTGCAGTTGCGCTTCGTCCGCAGCCAGAACGCGGGAGGACATTGATATGTTGCTCAATTTCGACCGCCTTGGCTGGTGGAAATACATTCTTCTCGCGATAACGGTTCTCACCGCAGCCTTCCTATTGCTGCCGATCATCTTTATTGCCGCACTGTCCTTCGGCTCATCGCAGTGGTTGATCTTCCCACCTCCCGGCTGGACGCTTCAATGGTACAGTGATCTCTTTGCTGATCCGCGCTGGCTGGAATCGGCTTGGACGAGTTTCAAGATCGCCGTCATTGTGACGATTTTATCGGTTCTGCTCGGACTTGTGACATCCTTCGGATTGGTCCGAGGCTCGTTCATGTTCAGGGATGCCCTGAAGGCTCTTTTCCTCACCCCGATGATCCTTCCCGTTGTGGTTCTGGCGGTTGCCCTCTACGCCTTCTTCCTGCGAATTGGCCTTGGAGGGACGATGGTGGGTTTCGTGATATCCCACCTCGTTCTGGCATTGCCATTCTCGATTCTTTCTATCTCCAATGCGCTGGAAGGTTTCGACAAATCGATCGAGGACGCGGCCGTGCTTTGCGGGGCATCTCCTTTGGAAGCAAAGATCAGGGTCACTCTGCCTGCGATCAGCCATGGGCTGTTTTCTGCGGCCGTCTTCTCGTTCCTGACGTCCTGGGATGAGGTCGTGGTGGCAATCTTCATGTCCAGCCCGACGCTTCAGACACTGCCCGTGAAGGTTTGGGCCACGCTGCGGCAAGACCTGACGCCGGTCGTGGCCGCCGCATCGACCCTGCTCATTCTCTTGACGATCATCTTGATGGCCCTTGTCGCCGTCGCACGCAAGGTACTGAAACAATGAACGATTCTTTCCTTCAGATCAGAGGTATCCGCAAGGAGTACGGCCCGATTGTCGCTGTGCATGATGTCAATCTCGACGTTCGGCGTGGCGAGTTCCTGACCTTTCTCGGGCCGTCCGGATCGGGCAAGAGCACCACCCTCTACATCCTGGCCGGCTTTGAAAATCCGACGAAGGGAGACATCACCCTTGAGGGGAAGACCCTGCTGACCACGCCGTCGCACAAGCGCAACATTGGCATGGTTTTCCAACGCTACACCCTGTTTCCACATCTCACCGTGGGTGAGAACATAGCGTTTCCGCTGAAGGTCAGGCGCAAGACGAAGATCGAGATCGACACCAAGGTCAAGGAGATGTTGCGCCTTGTCAGGCTCGAAGGGTTCGAGGACCGCAAGCCTGCGCAAATGTCCGGCGGCCAACAGCAGCGCGTCGCCCTTGCAAGAGCGCTTGCCTATGATCCGCCGGTACTATTGATGGATGAGCCGCTTTCTGCGCTGGACAAGAAGCTGCGCGAGGAAATCCAGCACGAAATACGCCGGATCCACCAACAGACTGAAGTGACGATCCTCTACGTGACGCACGACCAGGAGGAGGCGCTGCGCCTTTCCGATCGCATCGCCGTATTCTCGAAGGGGGTCATCGATCAGATCGGGACTGGCCCCGAGCTCTATGCCAACCCACGGACCCGCTTTGTTGCCGAATTCATCGGCGACAGCGACTTCATCTCTTGCGATCTTCTGTCGTCGGCCGATGGACAGGCGACCATCTCCATTGGTGGCGACGCGGTGTTCAACCAGATCCCCGTGCATGGCAAAGCTGCCTCCGGCACCAGGGCAGCCCTAATGCTGAGGCCCGAGCGTATCAGGCTGTCGCGCAATGGGGGGGCATCAAAGGGTCTCGCCGCGACTGTCAGCGACATCACCTTCCTTGGCAACAACGTTCACGTTTCAACCGAAACGGCGGCGGGCGAGGCGCTGGCTGTGCGCCTGCCATTCGGCCATGAGGCGATCATAGGGCTTAGCCGTGGCGATCGCGTGCATTTGGATTTCGATCCCGGTGCTGCTCACGTCTTCTGCTGAGAGCTGTCCCGTGAAACTCAATGATCCCACATTCTGCCGTCAAGCCTGCCAGGTCGCAGATGGTTGGCCACTCTCTCGCTTCTGTGTCCAGGACGATGTCATCACACAAATAAACGATACGGAGTTCGGTCCTGGCTCATATCTCTGCGCGCAGGATCTATCGCGCCTATTTCGCGGGGTCGACGCGCTGGAACATGGGTGGTGCGTGTCGATACCGGGCCAATCTCCACCGCCGAGGCTCGGTGCTCCCTGCCTGTCGCAGATGCAATATGAGGCCACACCCCATGTTCGGACTTCCTAGGAATTTACACATGTTTTGGTTATCGACGCTTTTCAAAGGAACCGCGCGACTTTTGCCTCGAAGAAGGAGCCCCAAATCTGGCGATGCGTCGTGTTCTAAGACCAAGACACCGAGTCTCAGCCAGTCACAGCCGGCCGGTTTCTATGAGATGCATACCGGCTGGCTGGAATTCTGATGGCGGGGCGTTTGGGAGGAGGCGTTGCCAGGCCGAGGCTGACTTGAGTTAGTCCTTGAACGCGCGAAGACATCTCATGACTTCGCGCAGGCCCTTTGTCAGATGCTTGTCACGCCGGACAACCATTCCGAGCTGACGGACTAGCCTCGGCTTCACAGGCGATGTCGTGAGGTAGCTCGCACGATCACGCTTCAAAGCCAGACCGGGAAGCACCGACCAGCCTAGTCCCGCCGCCACCAACTCCTTGATCGCTTCAACGCTGCCGAATTCCATGGCGGCCTGGCTACGGATGCCCGCCGCTTCGAACCATTCGTCGGTCGTACGTCGGGTGTTGCCGCCCTCGTAGAGCATCAGGATCTTGCCATTCAGAAATTCCGCATCCGGGCCTTCCTCCGGCATCATGCTCCCCTTAGGGGCGACGGCAAGGAGTTCGTCGTCATAGAACGGTTCGATCGCCAGTGAGCGCCCAGAGGCAGGGAGCGTCACAACTGCGAGGTCCAACGCGTTGGTTTCCAGATCTCTGAGCACCTCACCCGTGTTGCCGATGCGGACGATGATCTCCAGTCCCGGCATGCGCTTCTTTGCCGCCGCGATGGCACGGGGCAGGAGGTGGATGGACGCCGTGCCGCCGCTGCCGATCCGTACCCGTCCGACGGCACCTTCCCTGTAAGGTGTCATGGCTTCCTGGGCAGACGAACAGTCCTCAAGAATCCGGCGCGCATGGGCGAGCAGTTCGACGCCGGCCGGAGACGGCTGTGCCCGCCGTCCAACGCGCTCGATCAGCCGGACGCCAAGCCGTCGCTCGAGTAGCTTGACCTGCAGGCTTACGGCAGGCTGCGTCAATCCAGCTTTGTCGGCGGCGGCCGTGAAGCTGCCGAGGTCGACAACGTTGACGAAGGCGGCGATCTGATCGAGGTTGAGCACCAAAGAATTCCTTATCGATTCCATCAGTTCCATAAGCTTCTTTCGGAGCCTGCGCCAGAGCATTCTAATCTGGCTGCGCCCATCGGAAACATTCCTGGCAGCCATAAGCCGCAAGGGGTTCGCCGATCCCGTGGGACCCGTCAGAGATGGATTTTGAGTGAGGATATTCTGCAATGACGAACGATGTCGAGAACCTGCCCGCTGACAAAGGGAGACGGAAGCCGATCCGCCTGCGGGCAATCGTGCTGCGCGCGCTGCTTCACTGGTCAGACAAGCGCCGTAGCCGACAGGTCCTCTCCGAACTCACCGACGAGCGGCTTTGCGACATTGGTCTGACCCGCTCCGAGGCCCGGGGCGAGGTCAACAAGTCCTGGTTCTGGGGATAGTCGGCTACGGTAAAAATGGGCAATGGGTGACGCCTTGCCTCTGGGTGTCGGCGAGTTGGGGTTCAGCGAACAACGGTCAACCCACCCATCAGCGTTTCGTTCCGCCGTCGTAGGCAGCTTCGGCCGACAAAATTGAAACCGTAGCCCCGCCGCTGCGAGTTCTGCAGGGCTACGGTCTCCGGCCCCGCCAAAAATCGAGGCCGCACTCAGTTTTTGAGAATATTGTAGATTGGACTTTTGCCAAAGGGCTACATAAGGGCGCCCGGCTAGTGCTTTCGTTCAACGGAACCTACCCGGACACCGTGGGGTGTGGAGCGGAGGCGATGACCCTCCATCCAAACGGCAATGCTCGCATTGAGCTATGCTGTGGTACCGCCTGGTGCCTTGACCTCTTCATCTCGTCGGCAAAAGCGTGACCTGTCGCCCACCGGCAAGATCTCAGCGACATCAGATCTGGATGGGCCCCGTGAGCGGATACGCGGAGCGTTGCTCTGCAGAGCCTGGCGGCACAAGCGGATCGCCTTCGATTGCAATCGCCGGCCAGATTGGAAAATCAAAAAAGCGGGTCACTGACTTTGAATGGCTTTCGGGGCATTCTGCAATATTGGAGCGTTGCGCGTAAACTGGGCGAAACACTGCGCTGCGTTGCACTGTCGACGGCAGCGATAAGCAGCTTCACTTGAGGAAATCGCCGCGGCGTCGACGAGATAATGCGGGTCTGCTTTTGGAAATGGACAGATGGTGACGCGAGACGCTTCATTCACTTTCGAAAGCGTTTCGGCGAAAAATCCCCGGCGACCGTTTCATCAGTGTTTCGCCCAACGAGGTTTGCAATTAAGCGGCTCGTCACGGCCGCGAGCGTCAATCCAAGATGACCATGGCCAAACGCGTAAAGAATGTTGGAACTAGTGCGGCTGCGGCCTATCACCGGGCGCGAGTCCGGAAGAGACGGCCTGAAGCCAAGCCATTTTGCCGAGGGACGCCCGATGTCTGGGAAATGCCGACGGACGCCGCAATCCAGAAAATCAAAACGGCGCATGTTGGCCGCGCCATCCGTTCCGCCCAATTCGACGGTACCTGCAACACGTAGCTTGCCGGTCAGCGGCGTCATGTAGAATCCGAGATGCGTGGGGCAAACCGGGCGTTGAAGACGCGGGCTCTCCGTTTCGTATTCCAGATGGTAACCGCGTTCTGTTTCCAGAGGGATATTGTCGCCTGCCTGCGATGCCAGCCCTCTGGAGAATGCGCCCGCCGCGATGACGACAGTCTTTGCATCAAGTGCAAAATTGGATCCAACCAGGCGCGTGCCGTCCTTTGCCGCAGACAAGCCGTCCACCCGCGCTTGACAAAATGTCACGCCTTTGGCTTCTGCTGCGGCTAAGAGGTGACGCATCAGTTCGGCCGGATCCGTCACGTTCATGGAATCGGGGAAAAGGATTCCGGTCCCTTCGAACGGGGGGAGTGTCGGTTCGAGCGCCGCCACCTGTCGTGCGCTCAGGATTTCCTGATGGACGCCGAGTTCCGACCGTATCGTATGAGCCCATGATGTACTGGAAAAGGATTTCGCGCGCGGTTGCAGGTAGAGGCAGCCGTTTCGCCGCAGCAAGAATTGCGCCCCGGCCTCGGTGGCCATCTCCTCCCAGGCCGGCAATGCCTCCTTGAGCAGACCGGCAAGCGCGATTGCGTTGGCGCGGGCAGGGGCGGGGAGCGACTGATAGGCAAACTGCGCGATCCATGGCGTGAGTTGAAGCGCGGTCGGCCAGCGCAATGAAAACGGACTGTCCTTGTGCAACAAAAGATGCGGCAGGCTTTTCAGAATGTCCGGGTTGCCCACCGGCACGCATGCGTAGTCGGCAAATGTGCCTGCGTTCCCGTAGGAGGCGCCGGAGCCGGGTTCGTTGGGATCGATCAGCAGGACTTCGTGCCCTTCGCAGGCAAGCCTGAGCGCAATGGCGAGACCCACGACGCCCGCGCCGATAATCGCAATTTCCGTGTTTTCTGGATTGCGCATCGACGTTCCTAAACAAACCCTGGGATTTGCAGATGGCCGGCGTCGAGCAGTTCGCGCATGATTTTCAACGCACGGCGCAGATCTTCCTGGGAACGTGCGGCGCCGATATTGATACGGACACCGTGCTGGACCGGCTCACGCCCGACGGCGAAGGCATCACCCGGCAGAACGCTCACGCCGCGTTGCAGACAGGTTCTTGCAAACCCGGCGCCTCTCCATGGTTCGGGCAGTCGCAGCCATGCATGAGTGGAGGTCGGATAACTGTGCAGATCGAAGCCACTCAAAATCTCCGAAAGGATGGCTTGTCTTTTCGCCAGCTCCTGCTTCTGGGCCTCAATGATTTTCACAGCTGTGCCAACCAATTGAAAATTATGGCGGCTCGTAGAGCCGCCAACATCATCGGCAGTCGGCAAAAAGACCGACGGCGATAAAAAATCAACCAGAGTGGAGAACAAAAACGATGAATTTGAAAACACTTTTCGGTGCCGCGGCCATTGCGTTGGCCACGGCAACCATTCCGGCCACAGCAAAGGAATGGAAAACCGTCACCATCACCACTGAAGGTGCTTATGCACCTTGGAACATGACCAACTCTGACGGTTCGCTTGGCGGTTTCGAGCCTGAATTGATGAAGACGGTCTGCGAGCGCGCCGAGCTTGACTGCAAGTTCGTCGCTTCCGATTGGGATGGAATGATCGCAGCACTGAATGCAAGTAAATTCGACGTCATCATGGATGCGCTGTCGATTACCGAAGAGCGAAAGCAGACGATTGAATTCACAGCTCCCTACGCTTCAACACCGGCATCCTTTGCGACGGCGTCCGACAGCGACCTGATGAAGGCGCCGGGCTCCAACTCTTTGATCAAAATGACGCCAGGAGAGACTGGCGTGAAAGAAGTAGAAGCCCTTAAGACTGCGTTCAAGGGTAAGACGATTGGCATTCAAGCGGCAACCGTCTACGCGAGATTCGTGTACGACAACTTCGGTTCCATTGCTACGATTCGCGAATACAAGACCGGCGGCGAGCGTGATCTCGACCTTCAAAACGGGCGCATCGACCTCGGTTTCGACGATACTGCTTATTTCAAAACTGCCTTTGACGCAGCTAAGGGCGCACTTGCCTTCACTGGTCCGGAAATTGGCGGCTCCATTTGGGGCGAAGGCGAGGGCTTAGGTCTTCGCAAGAGCGATACTGATCTCCGCGACAAGTTCAACGAAGCGATCAAGTCCGTGATTGCGGACGGGACACTCAAAACGCTCTCGATGAAGTGGTTCGCCACTGACGTTTCACCGTAACTTATATCGGCATTCGCTTGGCGCCTGACCGCCTGTCAGGCGGATGCCGCTACAGTTCGCTATTCACCCCGCGCCGAAAGGCGCGCCAACCGCAGCATGCCTTCGGCTTCGCTCGGCAAGGCATGAGAAACGCAGTACGATGGATATAGCATTTCTCAGCCAGACCATGGTGACCTTGCTCAAGGCCTTACCGATGACGCTGGCGCTATTTTCGCTGTCAGTGGCGCTTGGATGCATTCTGGCGCTGCTAATCGTTTGGATGCGGATTAGCAGCAACCCTATTCTGTCGTAAGCGCTCATTTCGCTGCGCGTTGACGCATTGGATTGTGACGCCCGCAGCGGCTTATGCGGCAGTGGATTTGGCGAAGTTAAATGGAAGCAGATCGTCGATATTGGCGCCGTCCGGACGCTGCGGCGATTCGGTGAAGACGTGTCGCAACCAGGCGAATGGCTCGACGCCACAGGCGCGACAGGTCAGCATAAGGCTGTAGATGACGGCGCTTGCCTTGGCCCCGTCGACAGTGTCGCAAAATAGCCAGCTCTTCCTTCCAGTGGCAAAAACTCTGATATCGCGTTCCAATAAATTGTTGTCGATCGGCATCCTGCCGTCTTCGGTGTAGCGGGTCAGATATTGCCACTGGTTTCGCGTATAGGAGATCGCATCGCCGAGCTTGGTGTCGGGCACGACCTTGGGGGCCATCCTGTCGAGCCACTCCTTCAGGGCATCAAGGACTGGAACGCTATGCTTCTGGCGCAAGCGCCGGATGCAATCGGCCTGCGTTTCGCCGTCATCCGGCTTTTCGTCCCGCACCTGCCTTTCAATCCGATAGAGCTGGTCGAAGAACTTCAATGCCTGCGCGGGCGGCCCGCTTTGTTTCTTCCCGGCCTTGAAGGCGTTGACGAAGCGTCGCCTGGCGTGAGCCATACACCCGACATGCGTTGCGCCCTTCAGGGTGCGCCAGCCCTGATAGCCGTCGCTCATCAGGATGCCGCGATAGTCACCAAGGAAAGTCTGCGGATGCACCTGCCCACGACCGGGCTGATATTCGAGCAGTACAACCGGCTCGAGGCTGTCCTTTCCGCTGCGATAGGCCCAGATGTAGGACCCGTCGGTTGCTTTCCTGTCCTTTTCCTTCAGCACCTGCACCGTGGTCTCGTCACCGTGAATGACGCTCTGCGACAAGAGCCGCTGCTTCAGTGCATCGTAGATGCGAACGAGGTGCTTTTCGCTGGAACCGATCACCCAATGGCCAAGAGCGCCACGGCTGACAGGGACGCCAGCGCGCTCGAAGGCCTGTGCCAGGCGATAGAGCGGTGTGCCGTCGACATATTTATGAACAAGAGCAAAGGCCAGCGTCGAGGCCGTGGCAATACTGCCCGGCAAGGGCTGTGCGGGCATCGGCGCGATGATAACGGGAGTGCTGATATCGGTGCGCTCGCAGTTGCGGCAAGCATACTTGGCCCGGGCATTCTGCAGCACTGTGGCCTTCACCTCGATATGCAGCTGCTCGGTGACGAGTTCGCCCATGCGATGCAACGGATGGCGGCAGCACGGACAGGTCTTCTGATCGTCGGCAAGGTCATATTCAACGCGTTGGCGTGGCAAATTTGCCGGAAGAGGTTTACGCCCGCGCTTGCGGCCTTCGGGCTTTTCCACCTCTGGCAATCCCGTGTCGGGAAGCTCAGTGGCGTCGGTCTCGTCATAGTCGGCCCAGCCCTCATCAGCATCGGCCTCGAGAGCGGCCTTCTCGGCTTCATTGAAGACGCGGTCCATATGCTTTTCGCTGCGCGGCGCAAAACGATGCAGTTGCGCAAGCGCCAGTTCTTCCTCGAGCTTGAAGACACGCTGCTCAAGGGCGTCTCTCTCAACCCGCAGCGCGGCGTTCTCAGCAGCATTTGCCGCCAGAAGCGCCATCAGTTCCGCAACGGTCGGGGTGCCGGCTCGTGTCATCGTAGCTTTGAATCTGAGCCGCCCCGCTTCGTCAACAGCCTTCAGCCGACAAACTCATATTGTCGAACAGGATGGCGCACCATCGCGTCGAGATCGATGCCGTCAAGCAGCCAGCGCAACTGTTCGGTATCGAGCGTCACGACCGGCGCCTCGCGGCGGGGCCAGCGAAACCGGTCTTCGGACAGAGCTTTCAATACAAGCACGAACCCTGACCGCTCGAAGAACAGGAGCTTCATCCGAGTGCGCCGGCGGTTGCAAAAGACGAAGACAGCACGCTCGAACGGGCTCAGGCCCATCGACTGCTCGACCAGGATCGCCAGGCTGTTGATCCCCGCACGAAAGTCGATCGGGTCCCGGTGAAGATAAACGCGAAGATCGTCAGCCAGCCGGAACATTGCACCGCCCCAAAACTTCGATCATCGCGGAAAGGGCCCGCTCATCCAAATCCTCAAGCTCAAGCCGCACACCATTTGGCAAAGACGCAATCAGCCGCATTCCTGCCGATGATGGCCGGGCCGGCATGTCGGGCTGCCGCGAAATCGGCAACGCTGCAACCACCGGAACAAAGGCCGACGTTTCCTGTCCTGCAACAACCGTCAAACCACCCTGGGCCTGCCGATCTCGGCGAAGCTTCACCCAGTTGCGTAACTGATTGGCGTTGACGCCGTGCGCCAGTGCCAGACGGGCAACCGATACCCCGGGCTTCATCGCAGCGTCGATCAGCCGGTCTTTCTCGACGGGATCGAAACGCCGCTTCCCGTTGGAAAGAACCTTCACAGCCCGAAGATCCCCTGAGCCCTTCAAGATATCCAATGTCATTGTGTCCACAGTCTCCATTGTGGACACAGACTCCTTCATTCGCTGTTCAGTGAACAGGTGCGGCGAATTGTGCGCTTACATTCTGTCTGGCTTTGCCAAGGGGTACATTTTTATCTTCCGCGGCTCGCCGCTCCTTATTCAGATGTTCCTGATTTTCTATGGTATCGGCCAGTTTGGGGTTATTCGCCACAGTATCGTTTGGCCATTCCTACGCGAGCCCTTCATCTGCGCGGTGCTGTCGCTGGCACTTTGCGACGCCGGATATTCGGCTGAAATCTTTCGTGGCAGCATTCGTGCAGTTTCACCGAAGGAAATTGAAGCCGCACGCGCGATCGGCATGTCGGGCCTTTTGCTTGTGCGCCGGATTATTGCCCCAATCGCCCTACGACACGCGCTGCCGTCCTATTCCACCGAAATGGTGCTGATGATGAAGTCCACCGCACTTGCGAGCCTCGTGACCGTCTGGGAAGTGACAGGTGTAGCGCAGCGTTTGATCTCTCAGACCTACCGAACGATGGAAGTCTTTCTGTGTGCGGCAGCTATTTATCTGATACTCAATTTCATTATCGTACAGGCCTTTGCGCTACTGGAACATTATCTTTCCGCGCATCGTCGCGCTCCCTCATCGGTGACCGCCAATATCTCGACCAACCAGGTCTCAATGGGGCGAGAATAACAGGCGCACTGCGACTTTCAGTTCATAATGTTCCTTCAAGCAGGCGGCCAAATACGCTTGTCGCGCCTGCACCGACAGCATCGTTCGGGGGGCGGGCATCAGCTCGCTCTATCCAGGCGGGACTGCCAGCGGAGGCCACGGCCTCCCGTGTGTTGGTCTCCAACTAGGCCGATCATCTTCCCCTGTACGTTTGGTAACAAGATCCTTAGCGCGACCCTCATGCCTTCAATGACCGAGCCCTGTCTTCACACGGGATTTAGATCGATGAGTTTCTGGGCGGTAAATTTATCGGTCACCAGAGTGTCGATGATGCCAATCCGCAGCGCTCCGGCTATCGCAATCGTCTTTTTCTCCCCGCCGGCAAGCGCGATTACACGATCGACCTTTGCAAGATCATCCAAGGAAATCCCCATCACTCTGTCATCGAGTGGGGTCTTGACCGCCTGGCCTCGCGCATCAAAAAAACGCAGCGAAATATCCCCAACCGCTCCAGCATCGGCGAGATCAGCCAGTTCGCGCGAGGAAAAAATATTGCCGGAGCGGGCAAGAAGCTCAGACGGTTCGACTGCGCCGATACCGACAATGGCGACGCTGATTGAGCCGAACAGCTCGATGGTTTCACGAACAAACGGATCGGCCATCATGAGAAGTTTCGCTTCTCTTGAGCTGATCACGCCCTGAACGGCCAAAAGTTTCGGTTCAGCCCCGGTCAATCGGGCCAGTCTCGTTGTCAGCTGTGTCGCATGTGTCTGAACGGAGGGATCGCCCATGCCGCCAAGCGTTTGGACGATATATTTTGCCTGTGCGCTTTTCTGAGGATGAATGTTTTCCACCATCTTGAAAATGGTCTGGCTCCAGCTCGAGACACCTATAATGTCACCGGCCGACAGGGTGACCTCAAGAAGATGCGCTGCAGCCTCCCCGATCCGGGCCATGATGGCGCCCTCGCGATCCTCCGAGCATTCCACGACGATGGCCTCGGGCAGATTGAAGCGCGCACGGAGTGCGCCTTCCAGGTCCGTATAGGTGCCGACGGGTGGAATTACGGTGGTTCGTACAATGTCTTCGGCTTCTGCCCGCTTGAGCATCCGCGAAACGGTGGCCTGCGAAAGTCGCAGGCGCTTTGCGATATCGGCCTGCCGTTGGCCCTCGATGTGGTACATCTGCGCCACGCGGGATATCAAACGAAGTTCATTGATGCGTCCCATGTTCGTCCCAGCGGTGAATTTTTATTCACCAATAGCGGGCGGCGGTTCGAACGTCGAGCGTGCAATCGCATCATTCCATGTTTTAAGGCTCTCGCTGTTGTCACTAGCACGCGGCCGCAGCACGGTGGTTTCGCGCGGCAGGCGAGCCACAGTTTCGAGGTCCGCCCACATGCCAATTGACAGCCCGGCGAGGTAAGCAGCGCCGAGGGCAGATGCTTCGGGCGCGGCACATTGAATGACTGGGTGCCCAAGAACGTCAGCGACGCACTGCATTAGAAACGAGCTCTGACTGGGCCCGCCGTCAACATAAAGAGAACCGATGGCTCCTCCGGTCTGGGTTTGCATGGCAGAAAAGACGTCATTGACCTGAAATGCAATCGAGTCTGTTACTGCCCGCGCCATCTGTGCACGAGTCGTGTTGAAATTGATCTGCGAGAACAGTGCGCGAGCATCGCAATTCCAGTGAGGAGCGCCGAGGCCGACGAACGCGGGAACGAAACCGGGTCCGCCAGGCCCTGCTGTCGCGGCAAGCTCAACCAAAGCTGTGACATCTGGTAGCCCAAGCATGTCTGCCATCCAGGGTAGGCTGGCTGCAGAAACAAGTATGTTTCCTTCGAAGGCAAACGTCGGCGCCCCCGCAAGGCGCCAGGCGACCGTTGTCGTGATCCCATTGTCGGGGGCAATAAAGCTTGGCAGTGTCGTCATCACGGATGAGCCGGTACCAAATGTCACCTTCCCATCACCCGCATTGTAGGCGCCATGCCCGAAAAGAGCCGCATGACTGTCGCCAATGGCAGCGCAAATTGGTGTTCCGTCGGCCACGCCCGGAAGGCCAGCCGTCGTTCCGAATCGTCCTGAACTGTCGAGCACCTCCGGCAACACACCCTTGCTTACACCAAACAACTTGCAGAGGTCGTCACTCCAGCGCTGCGATCTCAAGTCGAACAATTGGCTTCGTGCTGCGTTTGAAGCGTCGCACACGTGCTGCTTGCCGCCGGACAGACGATGAATTAGCCAGCTGTCGATAGTGCCGATACGCACCGGTCGGCCAGTTGGGGTCCGGTCTAACAGCCATTTCACCTTCGACCCGGGAAACATCGGATCGATCGGAAGGCCGGTGGTCTTTTTCACCCATTCGGCGTGCCCAAGCTCGTTCAGTCTTCCGCAATCTGCGGCCGTGCGACGGCACTGCCAGCTGATGACCGGCCCCAAGGCGTCGCCGGTCTCACCGTCCCAGACGGTCACCGACTCACGTTGATTGGAGATGGCAACGGCTTCGATTTGTGTTTGGGGTGCGGCTTCAAGGCATCTGCTCACGGCCTCGCAAACAGACTGCCAGATCCGATTTGGGTCCTGCTCAACCCATCCAGATTGAGGGTAGCTGATGCCAACAGCTGCAGCCCCCCGCGAAATCAACCCGCCGGCTTCTGATACCAGGATGGCCTTTGAGTTGGTCGTACCCTGATCGATTGCCAAGATGGCGCGCATAAATCGTCTCCTCCACAAAGTGACCGGCGCGCTTTGGCAACGCCCCGGCGATAGCTCACTTCCGCTTGATCAAAGCCAGTGTAGCTTCGGCAATGGCGGTTGGAGCCATGCCGAACTCGTCGAGAAGGAACTCAGCCGAGCCGGTTGGAGCATAGATCCCAGGGACACCCAAACGTTTCATGGGCACTGGAGCGTTATCGACAATCACTTCTGCGACCGCAGAGCCAAGACCGCCGTAGATTGAATGCTCTTCAGCGGTGACGATCGCGCCGGTCTCGTTGGCCGCGGCAATGATCGCCTTCTCATCGATTGGCCGGACCGTCGCCATATTAAGCACCCGTGCACTGACACCCTGCTTAGCAAGGATTTCGGCGGCTCTCACCATGCGATGCGTCAGCGTGCCGTTTGCAATAAGTGTAACGTCGGAGCCGTCACGGAGGAGATTTGCACGGCCGACTTCGAAAACGTGATCCTCGAGGAGGAGATCAGGTACCCCCACGCGAGACAATCGAAGGAAGCAAGGGCCGGCATAGCTGGCCGCCCATTTGACGGCAGCGGCAGTTTCAATTCGGTCACATGGTGCAATGACAGGCAAATTCGGCAAGACGCGTGTCCAGGCGAAATCCTCGATGGAATGGTGTGTCGGACCAAGCTCGCCATACGCCATTCCTGACGAAATGCCGATCAGCTTAACGTTCGCGTTCGAGTAGGAAATATCGGCCTTGATCTGCTCGAGAGCACGGCCGGTCAAGAAGCAAGACGCACCGCATACGAACGGCACGCGCCCGCCATTGGCAAGTCCGGCCCCGACGCCAACCATGGTCTGTTCGGCGATACCGACATTGACCAGTCGATCGGGGAACCTGGATTTAAACCCACCCAGCTTTGATGAACCAACCGAGTCGTTGCAGACCGCAACGATTGTTCCATCCAATGCCGCCAGCGCCTCAAGGGTTGCCGCAAATGCATCGCGGCAGTCATAGAGATTGGTGTTCGAGTTGGGCGCGTCCATTACAGTGCCTCCGAAAGTTCTGCGACTGCCAGTTCGTATTGGTCTTTGTTCGGGACCTTATGATGCCAATCGACCCGGTCCTGCATGAACGAAATGCCCTGGCCCTTGTTGGTGTGCGCCACGATGCAATGTGGCCGCGAGCCACGGTGCTCGAGCGCGGGGACAATCTCCGCCATCTCGTTCCCGTTGATCTCGGTGACTTCCCAACCGAACGCTTCGAGCTTCGGCGTAAGCGGCGCAACGTTATTGGTGTCGGCCAGAGAGGCGCCTTGTTGAAAACGGTTGTGATCGATGATCAGGGTGAGGTTCGTCAAGTCGAATTGTGAGGCGGACATAATGGCCTCCCAATTTGACCCTTCCTGCATTTCACCGTCACCGGTCATGACGTAGGTATGATAGCCCGCCGAGGTGAGCTTGCCAGCTGTGGCGATGCCAACGGCGACGGGAAGACCATGGCCCAAGGGTCCGGTGTTCGTTTCAACGCCGGGCACCTTATTGCAGTTCGGATGGCCGTTGAGCCGCGAATGCGGCTGGAGGAACGTCGAGATTTCATCCTCTGGAAAGAACCCGCGCTTGGCCAAGGTCACGTAAAGAGCACACGCCGTGTGCCCCTTGGAAAGGATGAATCGATCCCGGTCGGCACGTTTTGGCTCATCAGGGTACACCTTCAATACCCTGAAGTAGAGGGCGGTGAGGATGTCGATGGCAGACATCTCACCCCCGATGTGACCTGCTCCTGCCTCATAAACCGCTTGCAAATCGCGTAAACGTATCTGACGCGCGATACGCTCCAATACCTTCGTCTGCATGATATTCCCTCAATGCATAAATATTCATTATTAGATATTTTTGCACAAACCGTCGTTTAGTCAAGCCACTATCTTTGTTTTGATTGTTGACGGCGCCTCCACAGGCTCTGCCAAAGCCATTGACAGGTCGTTTATGGATTGATAATGAATTTTCCAACAGATGTGAATATTTATGCGTTACCGGAAATAGCGACCACGGCCGAGCGTATAGGTGGGAGGAAACAATGTCCGCACTAGGCGTCAATCAGCAGGCTCAGCAGCCCAGGAGTTCGCTCGCATGGCTGAGTGGAGCCACGGGCCCTCTGATTGGGTTGCTGGCACTCTGCATCTTTCTGAGCTTTGCGACCGACAGATTCCTTTCAGTACGAAACACGTTGAACATTCTCGATCAGATTACCGTTTTGGGAATTATGTCTGTTGGAATGACCTTCGTCATTCTGATCGGTGGCATCGACCTGTCGGTCGGCTCAGTGCTTGCGTTGTCAATGATGATCATGGGCTGGGTAGCCAATATCGCGGGGTGGCCAATAGGCCTCGCAATCCCCTTGGCACTCCTGGTCTCAGCCCTGAGCGGCCTGGTGGTCGGCTTGCTCGTGACAAGTTTTCGCGTTCCGGCGTTCATTGCGACCCTCGCCATGATGTCGGTTGCACGCGGCGTGGCCAACATGATTACCGATGGACAGCAGATCGTGGGCTTTCCGGATTGGTTCACGATGCTTGCGATCGACCGTCATTTCGGAATTCTGACGGCAACCGTGTTCCTGATGTTGGCCATCGTCATCGTTGCCTGGCTCTTCCTGAAGTATCGCTCTGAAGGTCGTATGCTCTATGCGGTTGGCGGGAATCCTGAGGTGGCCCGTCTCGCAGGCATCAATGTGCCACTCGTGACGATCGGCGTCTATGTCCTGTGCGCCGTGTTGGCTGGCCTGGCGGGGGTCGTTCTTGCCGCACGTCTTGATGCCGTTCAGCCCTCAAGTGGCTTTGGCTACGAGCTCGATACCATAGCGGCTGTTGTGATCGGCGGAACCTCGCTGTCAGGGGGAGCCGGAGGCATCGGTGGAACCCTTATCGGGGTGCTGATCATCGGCGTCCTGCGTAACGGCCTGAACTTGCTCAATGTGTCACCATTCCTCCAGCAGGTCATCATTGGTGTCGTCATCGTGCTCGCAGTCGGTGTCGAGACGCTACGCCGCAAAAAGGGATGAGGTTGGCCCGAGGGCTGATCAGAGGAGAATTCCCCTGCCGTGTTCGGAGGGGATTGTGAGGGCCCAAGGGCGGAGGACGTTCCCGAGGGCAGTTTAAAATCTACGGAGGAACTAATGAAAATTTCCCGCATTCTGCTGGCTTCGGCTGCGGCCCTGGCTCTCTCTTTCGGCTCGGTACAGGCCAAGGAGGTCAAGAAGATCGGCCTCGCGGTCGCGAACCTTCAGGCAAACTTCTTCAACCAGATCAAGCAAGCCGTCGAGGCCGAAGCAAAGACGCGTGGCATCGAAGTTGTCACCGTCGACGCCAAGGGCGATGGCCCGACACAGGTCAACCAGATCCAAGACCTTCTTACGCAGGACATTGACGCACTTATCTACATCCCGGCCGGCGCTGCAGCTGCCTCCGTGCCCGTAAAGCTTGCCCACCAATCAGGCGTCCCGGTTATCAACGTGGACCGTAACGCCGATGGCGCTCCTGGCGACACCTTCCTGGCGACGGATTCCGTTGCATCGGCAAATGCTGTTTGCAAGCATATTATCGACAAGGCGGGCGGCAAGGGCAGCATGGTGATCATCCATGGCCAGAAAGGAACGACGCCCGAGGTCGATCGCACCAAGGGCTGCATGGACGTGGTAAAAGCCAATCCCGGCGTGAAGATCGTCTCCGAGCAATGGTCCAATCTTTGGAGCCAGGACGAAGGTTTCCAGATCATGCAGAACATGCTGCAGGCGAACCCGGATGTTTCCATCGTCTTTGCGCAGGCTGACGGTCTTGCGTTGGGCGCAGCGCAGGCAATCAAGGTCGGCAATCCCGCTCAGAAGATCCTGGTCGGCGGCTTCGACGGCGATACCGCCGCACTTGTGGCCCTCAAGGGCGGCGTGTTCGACGTGACAGCCACCCAGCAGACCCAGAAGATGGGCCGCACCGCCGTTGACATGGCAGTCAAGGTCGTTGGCGGCGAGAAGGTTCCGCCTGTCCAGTTGATGGATGCGACGCTCACCACGAAGGACAATGTTGAAGCCTTCATCGCCAACCACCCGTAAAGTCAACGAAAGGAGCGGTGCCATGACTGATCCGGTTCTCTCACTAAAGGGTATTTCCAAGCGCTATGGTCCCCTGGAAGTGCTCAAAAACGTCAGTCTCGACGTTTACCCGGGAGAGGTTGTCGCCCTGCTTGGCGAGAACGGCGCCGGCAAGTCGACCTTGTCGGGCATCATCGCCGGCTCACGTATGCCTTCGGAAGGTACCATGACATGGCAGGGGCAGCCTTATGCCCCTGCCTCCCCACGAGACGCGATCGATAGGGGTGTTGTCCTGATCCATCAGGAGCTTCAGCTGCTGCCGCAACTGACGATCGCGGAGAACGTCTTTATCGGGCGGTGGCCTATGAAGAACGGAATTGTCGACCGGGCGCAGATGGTCAGAAGAGCGCAGGAACAGCTGTCTCGTTTGAACCTTCATATTCCGGCGACAAGAAAGGTCGCGGGACTATCGACTGCCAACCAACAGCTCATCGAGATTGCCAAGGCATTGGCCCTGGACGCCAAGTTGCTGATCCTTGATGAGCCGACGGCCGCGCTCGGCGGGGCTGAGACCGAAGCGCTTTTCGAGCAGGTTCGAAAGCTGCGTTCCGAGGGCGTCGGTATCATCTATATCTCGCATCGAATGGAAGAGATCAAACGGATCACCGATCGCATCGTTGTGTTGCGCGACGGCGAGCGTGTCCAGGAATTCGCCGACAGCGCCACACCTGTTCGAACGATCGTCGAAAGCATGGTTGGCCGCTCGCTGGATAGACTGTTCCCCACGCTGCCGGTGCCCCAGGATCGTCCGATGCTTGAGGTCGAGGCGCTGACGTCAGCGGAGAATTCGTTCCGCAATGTGAGCTTTACCGTAAATGCGGGTGAAATCCTGGGCATTGCGGGCCTTGTCGGGGCAGGGCGTACGGAATTGGTCCGTGCAATCTCAGGGGCCGATCCGGTAAAATCTGGTGCCGTACGCCTTAATGGCGAAAAGTTGGTTTTGCGAAGTCCTGCCGATGCCATTGCCAGCGGCGTTGTCATGGTCCCTGAAGATCGAAAGATACAAGGGCTCGTCGTCAACCACCGGATTGGCGAGAACCTGGTCTACGCAAACCTGGATCGCTTCGGGCATCGCTGGATTACGCCGGCCATGAAGCGCGAGTTCGCGCAGAAAGCCATTTCGAAATTCGGTATAAAGGGACGCAGCGACCAACTCGCATCGGACCTTTCAGGCGGCAACCAGCAAAAGATCGTCATCGCCAAATGGCTCATGCGTGACCCCAAAGTTGTTGTCCTCGATGAGCCAACCCGCGGTATCGACGTTGGTGCGCGCGCGGGTATCTATGACATCATCGTCGGCCTTGCCAGGAGCGGGGTCGCCGTCATCGTGGTCAGCTCCGATCTGGAAGAGGTGCTCGGGGTCTCGAACCGCATTCTTGTGCTTGCTCAGGGCAATCAGGCCGGCATTCTGGATCGCGAACAGGCCAATGACGTCTCGGTCATGGAATTGGCTACAATCTGAAACGAAATGAAGAAAGGAAGAGCGATGCTCGACATCACTCTCAATGCTCCCAAGCTTTTCGATCTTTCCGGCCAGGTCGCATTCGTGACGGGCGCCGGTAGCGGCATTGGACAGCGGATCGCAATCGGTCTAGCGCAGTGCGGCGCCGACGTAGCGCTGCTTGATCGTCGCAATGATGACGGGCTGTCCAATACGGCAGAGTTTGTACGTCAGGCCGGACGCAGGTCCCTCCAGATCGCTGCAGACGTCACCACTAAGGCGTCGCTTGCTGAAGCGGTTGAGAGAACCGAAGCCGAACTCGGCCATCTCTCTCTTGCCGTCAACGCGGCCGGCATAGCGAACGCCAATCCCGCCGAAGACATGGAAGAAGAGCAGTATCAGACGTTGATGGACATCAACCTGAAAGGTGTGTTCCTGTCCTGCCAGGCGGAAGCTCGATCCATGCTCAAGCGCGGCAAGGGCTCTATCGTCAACATCGCGTCCATGTCAGGCGTCATCGTCAATCGCGGCCTGAACCAATGCCACTACAACGCCTCAAAAGCGGGCGTGATCCACATGTCGAAGTCGATGGCGATGGAATGGGTCGCGCGTGGTATTCGCGTCAACACGATTTCGCCCGGCTATACGGCCACTCCCATGAACACCAGGCCGGAGATGATCCACCAGACGAAGCAATTCGAAGAACAGACGCCGATGCAGCGCATGGCAAATGTGAATGAGATGGTCGGTCCTGCGGTATTTCTGCTGTCGGATGCGGCAAGTTTCGTGACCGGTGTCGACCTGCTGGTCGACGGCGGCTTCTGC
Source organism: Rhizobium sp. 2YAF20 (assembly GCF_052114685.1). Classification (NCBI taxonomy): domain Bacteria; kingdom Pseudomonadati; phylum Pseudomonadota; class Alphaproteobacteria; order Hyphomicrobiales; family Rhizobiaceae; genus Rhizobium; species Rhizobium sp. 2YAF20. The sequence goes on from NZ_JBFRFF010000032.1 coordinate 53,140, forward strand.
TGCTGGTGATGGCGATGCCCCGCACATTGATTGCCGGAAATTGGAAGATGAATGGGTTGATCCCGGACCTGTCCGAGATCAAGACAATCGCGGATGCAGCCAATAGCGCCAGTGCTGAAGCTGTGATCTGCCCGCCAGCCATATTGATTGAGCGGTCCTCGTCAGTGGCCAGCGGTACGACGCTTCGAATTGGTGGCCAGGACTGCCATCCTGCAAGCTCTGGTGCACATACGGGCGATGTCTCGGCTGAGATGCTGGCCGCGGTGGGGGCGACATATGTCATCCTCGGTCATTCCGAGCGCCGATCGGATCATGGAGAAACGAGTGCGATGGTAGCGGCCAAAGCCGTCGCCGCCTACCGCGCCGGCCTCACGGCGATCATATGTGTCGGGGAAACTGAACAGGAGCGCGTGTGCGGAACCACGCTTTCTGTCGTGGAAGCCCAGCTTGCAGCCTCGCTGCCGGATGCTGCAAACGCCTCCAATACCGCCATAGCCTATGAACCCATATGGGCGATCGGAACGGGTCAGGTTCCGACAGATCAGGAAATTGCCGAGGTGCACGCCGCGATACGTGCAGTCCTCACAACAAAACTTCGAGAGGGGGCAAAGGAGATGCGCCTTCTCTACGGTGGCTCCGTAAAGCCATCCAACGCCAGATCGATATTCGCCATTCCCGGCGTCGATGGCGCGCTTGTTGGAGGGGCATCGCTCAAAGCCTCCGACTTCATATCGATCCTGTCTGCCGCGCCATTGCGCGAAACCTGAAACAGCAACTGGCTTTTCAAGTCGCATCTCGACGTTGAGTTGCCGCTCCAGCTTGCTCCTGCGCCTTTACGACCGAGAGAATTGAAAGGGAGAGCCCTAGTGCACCGCTTTGAAAACAAAACCGTCGTCATCACGGGCGCAAGCAGAGGCATCGGCGCCGCCATTGCGAAGCGGTTTGCGCAAGAGGGTGCGAACGTTCTTGTCTCGGCAAACGAGGATGCGGTGCATGCCGTCGCCGACGTGATCAAGAGTAGCGGTGGACGCGCGGCATCGTTCGTTGGCGATGTCACGGACAAAGCAAGCGTTGTCGCCCTTTTCGACGCTGCCGAGCGCGAATTCGGCTCCGTCGATGTTTCCGTACAGAACGCAGGCGTCATCACGATCTCAAAGGTTGAGGACTTGTCCGAGAACGACTGGGACAAGGTGATGGCGGTCAATACGAAGGGTGTGTTCCTGTGCGCACAGGAGGCGATCGCCCGAATGCGCAAGCACGGCCGTGGTGGACGCATCATCAACACAGCGTCAGGTCAGGCCCGAGACGGTTTTATCTACACCCCGCATTATGCTGCCTCCAAAATGGGCGTCGTGGGTATAACCCAGAGCCTTGCCAAAGAAGTTGCGACTGAGAACATCACGGTCAATGCATTCTGCCCGGGGATTATCGAGACCGACATGTGGGCCTACAATGATCAGGCCTGGGGAAAATTGTTGGGCAACTACGGTCCCGGCGAGCTTATGAAGGAATGGGTTGATGGCATTCCGATGAAGCGGGCAGGATCAGGTGACGATGTGGCAGGCCTCGTCACCTTCCTCGCCAGCGACGATGCGGCGTATATCACCGGTCAAACCGTCAATGTTGACGGCGGCCTTATCATGTCGTGAGCGCCGTCTTGTTGTTCGACAACAGCAAAATTGGGTCATGATGCGAAATGCCAAACAGGATGCCATCGGCCGTAGCGAAGCGGCGGCCCGGGCGAAAGCCATGGACCTTCTTGATCGCGTCGGGCTGACGGACCAGCCAAAAAAATATCCAAGCCAGCTCTCTGGAGGTCAACAGCAGCGCGTGGCCATAGCGCGGGCACTCGCTATGGATCCGCTCGCCATGCTGTTCGACGAACCGACATCAGCGCTCGATCCCGAGATGATTTCCGAAGTACTCGACGTGATGAGCGAACTGGCAAAGGAAGGTATGACAATGATGGTCGTCACCCATGAGACGGGATTTGCCCGCCGGGTGGCCACCCGCGTCATTTTCATCGATCAGGGGGAAATCGTCGAGGATCGTCCAAGTGAGGAGTTCTTCGCAGGAAAACACAATCCGCGAACCGAAGCTTTCCTTGGCAAAATCCTTCGGCACTGAAAGTCAGGCCTGTGAACAACCACGATTTTATCATCCTGAACGAAACGGAGACGCCATTCTCCAGCCGGAAATCAGGATGGCGAACGACTGTGAAAGCGGAGCGCTGTCGCGAAAAGCATCAACGAGCAACCAAACACACAACAAGAGTGACATCATGAAATTGAAAATTACCGCCGGGCCATTGACCTTCGACGGAGTTCTGGAGACAGAAAAGGCTCCAAAAACCTGTGAAGCATTCATCAAGCAGATGCCGTTCGACGGTAAAATCGTGCACGTCCGCTGGTCCGGCGAGGGCGTCTGGATCCCGCTCGGCGATCATGATTTCGGCGTTGGCTATGAGAACCATACAAGCCATCCCGCCCCCGGTCACATCATCCTTTATCCCGGCGGGATCAGTGAAACGGAAATCTTGCTTGCCTACGGAGGCGTCGATTTTTCGTCGAAAATGGGGCAACTGGCAGGCAACCACTTTATCACCATCACGTCCAATCTCGATAAACTCGCAGAAATTGGACGTCTCACCTTGTGGGAAGGCGCGCAATCAATTCGATTTGAGGCCGTAACCTAATAGGCGATAGCGCAGGGGCCGATCTGACTTAGAAGCGTGCCAGTCCCGTCTAGCCCTGCGGTTGGCGCGTTTCCTGCTTCCGGTTTCACTGAGACTTCCAAACGTTGGAGGAGGCCCGAATGTCTTTTGATTTTGAACTTGCAAAAAAGGCAGCTCAAGAGCTGCCCCCGTTGCAGAGGAACTCCAGTGCGCGCAGGAGGTCGCTTCTTCAACGACCCGAGCCTTCGCCGTCAATTCCCAAGTGAACCGGCTGTGTGGACCCGCTGTCTCGGTCGATCCGGCCCACCCGGAGTTCCAACATGTCGTTGCCGGTCTTCATGAACCGGTCTTTTGGAAACTGCGTCTATTCGGAATGTAGCCATGCTAGCCACGAAGTGGCCCGACGCCCTGTCAAAGACGCCACTAGGTTGCCGCGTCCTTTTTTTGCCGGTCGATGGGTCCCTCGATCGGAATTGCGGACACGTCAGCCAACGCAATTCTTGAGAAACGTGCGATGCGGCTTTCCCAGGAATTGCATCAAGGCAGACAGTGAGTGCCGTGAAACGGTGAACGGCTCTAACGCCAGCCGAGAGCCGGCGCGACATACTTCAGGATCGCCTCGATGACGTGCGCATTATAGTCGACGCCGAGCTGATTTGGGACGGTGAGTAGCAGCGTGTCTGCCTCCGCGATAGCTGCGTCGCCTTCGAGCTGTCTGACGAGTTCGTCTGGTTCGGCGGCATAGGAACGGCCGAAGATCGCCCGGGTCTCCTCGTCGATATAGCCGACTGAATCCTGCTCCTTGCCGCTGCGGCCGAAATAGGCGCGATCTCGATCGTCGACGAGGGCGAAGATGCTGCGGCTGACTGAAACGCGCGGCGTCCGACTGTGTCCGGCTTCCTTCCAGGCTTCTCGGTAAGCCCGGATCTGCGCGGCCTGCTGGACATGGAAGGGTTCTCCGGTCTCATCATTCTTCAACGTCGAGCTCTGCAGATTCATGCCGAGCTTGGCTGCCCAGACGGCAGTGGCGTTCGAACTAGCACCCCACCAGATGCGCTCACCTAGGCCCGCAGAATGAGGTTCGAGCCGGAGCAGCCCGGGTGGATTGGGAAACATCGGACGCGGATTGGGCTGTGCGAAACCATCACCCTTCAGGGCGTCCAGGAAGGCCTCGGCGTGCCGCCGGCCCATTTCGGCGTCGGTCATACCTTCCTGGGGCTGGTAGCCGAAATAACGCCAACCGTCGATCACCTGTTCAGGCGAGCCGCGGCTGATGCCGAGTTGCACGCGACCGCCGCTGATGAGATCGGCTGCGCCGGCGTCTTCCACCATGTAGAGCGGATTTTCGTAGCGCATGTCGATGACTGCGGTGCCGATCTCGATGCTCTTCGTCCTAGCCCCGACTGCGGCGAGAAGCGGGAAGGGAGAGGCGAGCTGTCGAGCGAAATGATGGACGCGGAAATAGGCCCCGTCGGCGCCGAGCTGTTCCGCAGCAACCGCAAGATCGATGGACTGCAGAAGAGCGTCGCCGGCCGATCGGGTCTGGGATTGAGGGGAGGGCGTCCAGTGGCCAAAGGAAAGGAAACCGATTTTCTTCATAGATGGTCTACCTCGACGCATGGCGTCCGTTGTGGGGATCAATCGGGAAGATGGGATATCGCATCAGGCATTAAAAGTCGCCGAAGTCGAACGCTTCGTTCACAGGTTCGCATTTGCCAACTGCCGGTCGTTCAATGCGTGCACATCTACGAGTTCATATTTCTTCTAAGCGAGATCAAGCAGGGTTTTGCCCGGTGAGGCAAGGGGCATCGCTTCGGCGCCGTTCTTCAACGAGAAAGCCTCTTGTCCGGGATAGACGCGACGATGCGCCGCTTCGTCGTGACACAAACCGATTCTCGAAGACAGCCGCCTTCTCGAGTGAGAAAATCGAATAAGCTTTAGTTAATTCAATACCTTGCCGTAGTTTCCTAAAAATATTTGCGAACTTCGAGTTACACTCGTCGCCATTGGCGGTGCTTTTTGCCTCGCAACGATGCCTTTCACATGCGCCGTTTCTAAGTGGCGCAAAGGTGTGTGCAGCGATTTCTCGCATCCCGACTGCCTTGTTAAGCATTGAGATAGAAGGAAGTCTCATAGATTCAATCTGTTGCAGAGATTTGTTAAAATCTCTTTGCCAACTTTGAGCTACGCTCGTTGCCATCTCGGGTGCTTTTTACATTGCAACGTTGCTTTTCACTTCTACACGCCCGTCAGCGAGGAAAACTCCGCCGGGCTGAAGACGATCGTAGCCACGTTCAACGCATACGAGCTACCAAAGGGGCTTTGCTTAGACATTCCGGCGTATTGCAAGAACTGGTCCCCGGGCGTTTGATCCAGAAGCTTCTGCGCCGCGCCATAGCCAGTTATACGCAAGTCGTCATATGGGGATCCCGATGGGGCTATCAATTGTTGGCCCACGCGGAGCGCTTCGGACATCGTCAGCGAGGCGTAGGGTGCAGGGAGACTGCTCATCTTTCCATGTAGACCGGTGGAATTGCACCACATCTTGATGCTAGATTGACTGTCAGCACAAGGCCATGATCTTCGTAACATGAGGCGTTGGCGTGGGGCTGCACGGATTTGGGCCTCTTCAGGTCCGGCTCCATTGCCTTTTCAGGTTCGAGGCAAATGGCGCGCGAAAGTTACAATGCGATGGTTGGAACGTCCGCTATGATGGTCACGCAGAAGCCGAAGCAATCGCCCAACCTTTGCAACGGCCGGCCACGTTGGCCATCGAAGTACTTAGACCGCCGATCGAAATTTCCTCGGTTGGCGGAATTTCACTTTGGCCGCGACCCGGATGGTCGCGATAGCGGATGGAGATTGAGATGAAGATCCTTACAGCTGCCGGAATTGCACTAAGTTTTGCCTGCGTTTCGGCGGCAAGTGCTGCGACCAACTATCAGACCTACAGCGGTGTGCCGGCTGATTCCAGTCCATCGCTCGTTTCGGCGTTCAATTCAGCCGAATTGTATTGTGAACCCGAGGCGACGCCATATCGTCGCGGATCATATCCGGTCGGCTTTGGACCCATCCTGGCGATGCGCAGCTGCCTTGCGCGCCACAATTTCATCGACCGCGGTGTCCATTCATACTTGCCGATAACCCTCGGGCTTGACCATTTCTTAGACCGGTGAATGACAAGGGAAGCTCGAAACTTTGATCAGCTGGCCAGCCCCCCAGATACCTAAGTGGCGGGCGGACCGACGACATCTTGTCGTGACGATCACGAGCAATTGCACGAACTGACCGCGCGGCTTTTGTACGGCCGACACTGTACCGCCGCTCCTGATTCCGGGGTATGCGGCAGGCCGCATTTAATTGCTCGCATCGCCGCGAGGTGCAGTTTTGAACACGTGACCAGGAGATATCGGGTCGCTTCCCGGCATGGTCTCTTCGAGTGCCTCCTGGAGATAGTCGTCCTGCTCCTTCCACTCGCGCAGTGCGGCGTCTTTCGAGTCCGGGTCTAGGACTGCGGCCCCGGGGGCTGATTCGTGGACGTGGCCTTGCTGAGCGGCGCGGTGGGCGTCATCCGGCCGGTCCGGATCCGGAACGTCGCCGAGCCGATGCCTGATTGCCAGTGCAAGAATGGTTTCAAGTGTATGGCGATCCCTCACGTTCTTATCACTTAAGGCCAACACTGCGGCGCGGACGAGCCTCTTGCTCGTCGTCTTTGGACATCGCGTGCGTATGAAGTCGTAAAGCTCTTGGCCTTCGAGGCCCCTATAGGCCCCGTCGACAAGCGCGGTATAGACTTTCCTCCGGTATTTTTTACTCATGGTCTGCTCCGATCTCGTTGTGTTGGGAGCGTATCCTCATTTGTAGTACAGAGCCGCTGTTCTGAAGAAACGGATCGCTCCTTCTGTGTGCAAGATTCCTTACCCTGAAAAAGTTCAGGAGCTGAGATTGGCTGGCTTCGTCGATGTCGGCTAGCGCGACGTTTTCGATCAAGGCGATCTCTTGGGACATCTTGCTTAGCGCCGCCTCTTGATCTGCCGGGGTCTTCGGTTGTTCACCTCGTTCATCTAATAAACAAGCTCCAGGATCGGCAGATCGGCTTTCATTCCATCTCGGAGAACATAGATGCGAATTCCGCCGGCGGTCGGATGATCATCCCCTGGATACATTCAGGCGACGCGGCGCCGCGTGCCTTCAGTCACGCAGCGCCGCCTCAGCCAGGAACTCCACGAAGTCCAAGACGAGACCGGAGCTTTCCTGCTCCCGCCAAAAGATATGCACGTTCAAATTCGGGAGCCCCTCGATCGGCACATAGACGATGCCATCGTGCCTCTCTCTCAACACGTAATCGGCGCCGAGCATCAGCCCGCCACTATCCTTGACGATGCGCAGCCCGATCTGCGCTTGCGTGGTCTCATAAACGAAATTTGGCTCAACCTTGTCGCGTTGAAAGCTCGCCAGAACAGCGTCATAAAGCGGCTCGTTAACATTGCGGGAAAAGATTACCAGGTTTTCGTCTACGAGATCTGTCAGATGAACAACCGTGGCCTGAGCCAGCCGGTGAGTGCGCGGCGCGGCCAATAGCCATCGCCCGTCGAGGACAAACCGGGTCGAAACTCTCGCCGCCTGATCTTCGTTCGCCAACAGCACGCCCATGCCAATGTCGATCTGGTGGGTGATCAGGGCCTTGATTTGCTGCGTTGATACCATCTCCTTGCGGCTGATCTTGACGTTGGGATAGAGCTTCTGCAGTTCCGTCAACGCCGGCACTATAAAGGGCAGATCGGTGTATTCGACCATAGCGATCGTGATCCGCTGTTCGTTTTGAAACGCGGTGCGGCGCGTGACCTCAACCATCGTTTCCATCTGGGCCAAGACCTCGATCGCCTGCGCCTGAAAGACCTCGCCTGCCGCCGTCAGTACGACGCCTCTCCGATCACGGATCAGAAGCTGCACACCCAGAATGGCTTCCAGCGCCGCGATCTGCTGGCTTAACGCTGGCTGCGTCACCGCGAGCTTTGCTGCCGCACGCCCGAAATGCAATTCGTCGGCGACGCCGACAAAATAGCGCAGGTGCTTGACGTCGATGGGGCTCATTAGTTTTTCTAATCACAGGGCCGGTGATAGTCAATTGGACCGCGAGCGTGGACAATCGTAGGTCTTTTTGCACGAGATGAACAACGCCGAGGAGCTAAAGCATGTCCAATTGGTTGGTAACTGGAATTTCACGCGGCTTCGGAAAGCAGTTGTCGGAAGAACTTCTGAAGAATGGACACCATGTTGCTGGCACGACACGCAACGGCCTCAGCGATCTTCGTCACGCAAATCTGACCGTATTCAAGCTCGACGTGACGAACCCGGAGGATGTGCACGCAGCCGTCCTTGATATCATCGAGACCGTCGGGCCGATCGATGTTGTTGTCAACAATGCCGGCTTTGGCATGGTCGGAGCGGTCGAGGAGGTCTCACCGGATGAAGCGCGACATGTGCTCGCAACGAACGTCTTCGGAACGCTGAACGTCATCCAGGCGGTTCTTCCCTCCCTCAGAGACCAGCGTTCCGGCCTGATCATCAACTTCTCGTCGGTTGGCGGTATGGCGGGGTCAGCGGGGTTCGGCATTTACAATGCGACCAAGTTTGCCGTCGAAGGCATGTCGGAAGCGCTTGCTCTGGAGGTAAAACCTTTCGGCATTGGCGTGATGATCGTCGAGCCTGGCTACTTCCGGACCGAATTCCTGTCGTCGCAATCCATGTCAAAAGCCGAGCGCGTGATCGAGGACTACGCGCCGACCGCCGGCGTGACACGCGCGAACGTCGGCAGCCGCGATGGTAGCCAGCCCGGCGATCCGGCAAAGGCCGTGCGGGTGATCATCGCAGCGGCGGAATCCGGGGCCCCGCCATTGCGCCTGCCGCTGGGCGCCGATGCCTTTGCCAGAATTGATGAAAAGATCGCGAAAGTGCAATCCGACATGGCAGCGTGGCGCGAGTGGGCCACCGCAACCTCGTTCGAACCCTGAGGCTTTCCTGCCTTTTGCCTCGTGAGAGGACATACGTAGTCATCGTGGCAGGTGCAATCCCGCTCCTCCAACGCCCCACTGCGTGCCAAATGCCCGAAAGGAAAAAGCATGCCCTTCGTAAACGTGAAATTGGTTGATGGGGTCTTCACCAGCACCCAGAAACATGCGCTGGCAAAGGCCCTAACGGACGTCATGGTCAAGTTCGAGGGCTCCGAGGCGTTTCGCCAGGTGACCTGGGTGTTAATCGAGGAGCTTCACTCCGACGGCTGGCACATCGGCGGAGAGCCGTTCGCCGGACCGCCGTCCCTGATGGGTACGCTCGGTCGGTCGAAGGACATCTTCGAAATGATCGATGGGACGCCGACGACCAGAGACGAGTTCGCCGCCGCCCTGCCGCCCGTTAATGCCTCCGAGCAGGCGGGCAAGCTCCACGCCCACAAATAGAGCCGATCACGTCCGAAGCTAAACTTGCCTTCGAAGCAACACACAAGGAACAATCAAATGCAGTACATCGTGATAACCCGCCGGCGCAGCGAAAAATTCCCGGAATCCGATTACAGCCCCGAGAGACTCGCGGCCGAAACCGCCGCCGTTCGCAAGCTCTATGGCGACGGCATCGTGCGCCACATCTGGCACCGTGGCGATGTGGGGGGTGCATGCCTCCTGCTCGAAGTCGAAACCGAAGACGGCGTAAAGTCTGCCCTGCACAGGCTGCCGTTGTTTGGTTTGGGCATGCAAGAGGCGGTCTCCATTGTGCCACTGGTGCCCTACCGCGGCTTCGCAGCCGAATAGCGCTTCTTCGGCCACCTGAACAGGATGATCCCGCTTCCCACCCGAAGACGTCGAACATAAAGTTCCTTCATGGTGATCGCCTTGCCGATAGTAATCTCTGCCGTCGCATTTGGATGTCAGTTCTTACTTTAGAGCTCCTATCAAGCGGCCTGCCTCCAGCTGTGACGGCATTGGGGAAGCCGTCCGGAGATGCCCGCCCTGCTGGCGTTTGCCTATAGCGTTGGCACGGGAGACAGCAATGTCGGCGGACCAACACTGCCGGGCATCACTATTCCGACCGCGACCCGTCGGGCAGCCATCGATCGGATGATCGTCAATCGTGTCCGCGGCCGCGATAGGTACCGATTTGCTGATGGTGATGCCCTTAGTTGCAAGGGCATCACGAAGTTCGAACAAGGTACCGTCTCGACCTTCCTCAAGCCACGCCATGATCGTGTTGAGCGCTTCCCGCGACGCGTCCGACGCAGAAGCGGGCGGTCTCCGTCTCATGCCTGATACGTGCCGGACTTACGCCTTGGCGGCGTTCTGTGCAGCCTCGAATACATCGCGTGCGGACGTCGTACCCGCTACGTGCTCCGTACCCTCGACGCCGAGTTCCATCCATCCTGCATTCACGGCCTCAAACATTTCTTCGGCAGCTCCGGTGTGGCCCTTCGGGATACCGAATTGCTCGAACGCTTCCGCCCACCCTGCACGCGGGACAGCAAAGGCTTTCACGGCGAGATTCAGAACTTCTCCCAATTGCTCCGCGACCTCATCCGCGCTGACCATCGAACCAAGCTCGACGACGCGCCGCCCTGACCACGCTGGCCCGATCAAAAGTGCTGCGACCTCAGCGCCGATGTCGTTCGTCGCGACCATGGTCGACTTCCGGTTTGTCGGATTGTAATAGACCGGTAGGGTTCCGCCCTGGGCGACCTGCAACCCGTAAAGGAAGTTTTCGAAGAATCCGCCTGCGCGCACAAACGTGACCGGAGATGTCAGGTCGCGAAAACCTTGCTCCAGAAGCGACAGCGCCGTGATTATCCCGAGCCCGCTGGTTTTGTTCGCACCCATCGACGAGAGCGCTACCACTCGCGGCGGCGCTGTCTTGGTGAGCGCCGCGACATAGTTCGTAATCACGCCCTTTGCTTCTTTGTAGTCAGGCGAGGGCGCCCATACAGCCGGCAGCATAACAAACGCACCTTCAACGCCATCGAGCGCCTGCTCGATGGCTGCCGAGTCAATCCAATCGCCGTCTACCAGTTCCACGCCCTGGTCCGCCCAATTAGCCGCCTTTTCCCGATTGCGGACGAGCGCGCGTACTTTCTTGCCTTGTGCCAACAGATGTTCTGCTGTTGCACCACCCACTTTTCCGGTAATTCCCATCACTAAAAACATGCGTATTCTCCTGATTTTGGGGACAGAGCACTGCCCCTGTTGGTTCAATGGATGAGCGGTAGAATGGCCCGGATACGGGGATCGCGCAGATAGAGGCCGCCCCATGTCAGCACGCCCAGAAGCAGGGAAATGATTTCCGGCGGCGACCCCAACTCACCGACGCGGACATGGGCGCAGATCGCACCTCCCAGAAAGCCCGTCACCAGGATCGCGCCGAGGACGGCGGTGGTCGGAATGGCGTAAAGGATGGCGCAGGCGAGTATGATCGGACCCACGATACGCGTCAGGTTCATCGCGAACCCGGTTTCCTGCAACATGCTCGCGATCTGTGCCGGTGCGAAAAGCTGGATAGTGCCGTCTGCCACCAGAGCGATAACGACAAATGCGCTCATTATCCGGCCGGCCCACAGGGCGCGATTTAAGGTCATAGTTTTAGGCACCTGATGCTGGTTTATAGTTTCGGACATTTGTCGTTCTCCGATGGCGTCATTCAATTTCGAAGCTACTGTGTCTCTGGGATATGATAAACAGCGACAAGAGGAACGTACTGTTCTCTCTGTGGTCAACAATACCGAGACACGAAAATGCAGAAGCTCGAACCCATCCTCATATTCGTAACGGTCGCGGAAATGGGGAGCTTCACCCGCGCGGCCGAAAGCCTGGGCATACAAAAGGGGAGGGCCTCAACGGCGGTCCGGAAGCTGGAAGAAGATCTCGGTGTTAGGCTCCTGCACCGGACGACCCGCAGCGTGCAGCTGACGGAGGACGGACGCGCATTTCATGCCCGTGCCCGCGATCTGCTTGCTGAAGTCGATGACTTACATTCAATGTTCGCAGGCGATCGCGTCGCACTCCGCGGGCGTTTACGGGTCGATCTTCCCACCGAGGTGGCGCGCACAACGATTGTGCCCGCCTTGCCGGATTTCATGGCGACTTATCCTGGGTTGGAGCTGGAGGTGTCGAGTACAGATCGCCAAGTTGATCTGGTTCAAGAGGGGTTTGACTGCGTATTGCGACTTGGTCCCATCGGGGACGAGACGCTGATTGCCCGCCCACTGGGCTTGTTGCGCATGGTCAACGCTGCCAGTCCTGCCTATCTGGCGCGCTATGGCGTCCCTCGATCGCTGGAAGATCTCCAGCGTCAAGAACATCGGACAGTTCATTTTTCGACGATGCTGGGCACAAGACCCCATGGATGGGAATATCCGGACGGCGACAGCTACGCGACGCTTCAGTTGCCAGGTGCGTTGCACGTCAACAGCGCCCAGACCTACGACGCCGCTGCCCTCGCGGGCCTTGGCCTGATTCAGGCGCCACTCTTGGGGATTGGCCAATACTTGGAGAGTGGAGCGCTTGTCGAGATCATGCCCGATTTTCGTCGCCGGGCGATCGCAGTGTCCCTCGTCGTCGCACATCGGAGCAATCTGTCGCGTCGAGTCCGCGCATTCATGAAATGGATCGAAAATGTGCTGACGCCGTATCTGGAATAGCGAGACGAACATCTTCGTCCGGCCCTCGAAATCAATAGTCTGAAGTTATGTCTGCGGGTCGGCGGACGGCAGACAATTTCGGCTGTTGAATGTTCTGAACGATTCGAACCGAGAGGGATTGGGCATCGAAGTCGAATTCTCGATGCTCGCCGAGCGTGTCATCCGTAGCCTCAACCAGATCATCGAATGGGGGGCAAACCCTTCGCCGTCCGTGTCGACAACCGCCCGGAATATGTCAGCGCCAAGCTGATGGAATGGGCTGAGAACCAGGGCATTGCCTTAAATCACATCCAACCCGGCAAGCCGCAACAGAATGCCTATGCCGAGCGCTACAACCGCACCGTCCGGCATGAATGGCTTGCTATTTCGCGGACAACCTTATTCCGAAACTGGGCTGGCCTAAGATTTCTTCGCTGCCGATGGAATAAGCAGACACTTCGGTTGTCTACCCCCGTGCAACAAGAAGGAAGAACCTATGGCGAAACGGTCCTACCCCAAATCAGCCGCCTCAGTTTGATAGGATCAGGCCCAGCCGAATTTCTGCACCCCATCGCGGATGAAGTAAGATCCCAGGTGAGATCCTCTTTGTAAGCGCGTCCCGCAATGCTCCCAAAGATAACGAGCTACGAGATTGTCATCCTGAGCAGACGGAGGCTAGAGCGTAGCAATGTAAACCGCATAGGCGACGATTAGTCCGAAGCCAAGCATTGCCAGCATGTCCTTGGAATGCTTGCTGAGCAAGGCAGGGGGGCGCCTCGGAGCTGCTGAGAGAGGCACGACGACGTAGGTCATGACAAAGAAGATCGCGATGCCGTAAGCCAACCCACCCATCATCCACATGCTCGCGAGAAGCGGAATCCAAAGGCTGGCGACTGCGTAGATCGCCGCGATAAAGATGCCCATGGCAACCTGGAGAAAAAATCCGAGATATGGTGCGTCCGCCCCCGTCATTGCGCCGTGACCGAGGATGCCGCTCGCGACGATGCGCAGGATCCGCTTTGGATCAACCCTGTTTATTGCCGCAGCCGCACCGATATCCAGAATTCCGGCGACTGCTCCGCCGATTATAACGGCCATTGTGAGTGATTGCATGACGAAGCTCCTCTGCAGACAGTACGGTTGGCCGATTCAGGAGACTCTACAACAGTTATTGCCCTGATCGGTGACCCGTTTTCGATCCTTGATTAACTCTGAGAACGAACCCTCATTGCGAACTGTGCATCCGGATTACAATTGCGCTCGCGGAACTTTCGGCCGGGCTTAACCGAGAGATGACCCTGGGGCCCTCTCGCCTTCGAATGAAAGTCAGGCCCCAGGTCCGACAAATGAGCAGTGCTCAGGATCAACATTTCATGGACTTCGGCGCTCATCGGATGTCTCCGCTTGTTGTTCGTTCCGGCACTCGGCCGGCACAGTCAGGGTATGTAGCGATGGTCACCTCGAAAATCGTGGGGGCAGCACAAATATGCGCGCATGCAAAATGAAGACGCTCCATAGATTCAATAGGTTGCCTGAATTAGCTGAAACGTTTCTCTCACCGCATCAGACATTGAGGCAATCCAAAGGGGCATTTGAGTTCAAAACAACACGGATTTTGCACTGTCCTTGTTCCGGCCCCCATCTGTGCTTCTTCACCATTCACTTGACGGCCAGGGAGTGAGCTGCAGATTTGGCAGGGGTGGTAGCGATGCGCATACCGACGCGATGGCCAACCTCTTCCATCTTCAACAGAAATCGGACGAGCACTGCTGAACATTGTAAAGTGCGAAACGCCACCATGGCCACCTGGCGTGAAATAACGGTGTCGATCGCTATGTGAATTGCGCACATCCTCACCATTCTCTGCACAGCGAAAGTCAAGGCGACGCTCCCTGTTCGATCGATCCGGCAGCCCGACAGATCCGGCAGGCACGAAGACATGACCGCCGCCGCCCTATTCAGTACGCCGAAGCCCTCGGTTGGCCCGTCCGCGCTACTCGGAGCGCCCTGCGATCAGGTCAAGGTCGGCGAGATCGTCGATCGACAATCGCACGTCGGCCGCAGCGAGATTCTGGCGAAGATGGGTGCGGGAAGACGTTTCCGAGATCAGCGGGATGTTAGGGACCTTTGCAGGAGATAGGCAAGGGCGACCTGCATGGGTGTCGCTTCCACCCGTTCCGCAACGCTGGAAACGGCAGCCAATTGCACAGGCGAGAGTTGGCCGAGCGGGAAGAAGGGCACGTAGGCCGTGCCGTGCGCGGCAAGTTGATCGATCAGTGCATCGTCGTCGCGGTGGGCGACGTTGTACATGTTCTGGACACGGACGACATCGACAATCTTTCTGGCCTCGGCAACCTGCTTGACCGTGACGTTCGACAGACCGATATGCTTGATGAGACCCTGGCGCTGAAGGTCGGCCAACACCGTGAGCGGCTCCTCAAGCGAGCCTTCGGCCGGGCCGAAGGCGTCTAACATGGCTCGCATGGTTACCACCTCCAACACATTTTGCCCAAGGTTCCTGAGGTTGTCGTGTACGGCGGATGTCAGGTCGTCTCGTGACGACGCCTTGTCCCAGGATCCCGCCACACCCCTCGTGGCGCCAATCTAGATGGCGATGAGCACGTCGTTATAGGGTCGGAGCGCTTCCTTGATGATCTGGTTCGTTACGTGCGGGCCATAGTTGTCGCTCGTGTCGATATGGTTGACACCACTCTCGACGGCTTCGCGGAGCAAGAGGATGGCTTCCGCCCGATCCCTGGGAGGACCGAACGCGTTCATGGTGCAAAAGCGAGTCCATCGACAGACTTCAGACGCGTTGTCCGATCTGAAACGAGGGTGGAACAGTTGGATCGATTTCGCGGTCCAACGGCCGATGCTGTTCCGGCTCGTCGCGGAGCACATGCGCGCCGACGCCAGCACCACTCAGGAAGACTTCGTCATGATGCGTAGGGCCGTCGAGCGCCTCGCGGACGGAGGACGATTGACAACCAACATCGATACGGCGGCCCGCGCGATCTGGGCCGGGTCGAACGGCGTGCTCGTCCTGTTTACGCGAGGGGATGATCCTGCCCTGATCGAGCCAACCAACGTGCTTGTGTTCGAGGCATTGATAACGCGATTGTTGAAAGATTGAAGGGCTGTGCGGCTGAAGGGTTCTCTTCGGCCAGTTACTTGCCCAATCCAGCCCGATCCCGGCGGCTCTTCGCCCTTTGGCGGAAATCAGTTGGCGTCAACCCCATCTGCCGCGTGAAGGCGCGGCGAAAAGAGGCGTCATCGCCATAACCGCTCAAGCGTGCCGCGGCCTTCACACTCGCTCCCGGCTTTTCCAAAAGGGTGCGGGCCGTCTCGATGCGGATGCGCGTGATGAAAGCCTTTGGCGATTCTCCGGTGAGGGCATGGAAGCGGCGGTGCAGTGTCCGCCCGCTGGTGGACAGGGAATTGGCCAAATCCACTGCCGTAAAGCCGAGAGGCGCTTGGCGTACGACTTGCTCTGCGGCCAGGAGGAATGGGTCGCCTGTATGCATGAAGTCTCGCGGTGCAAAGATCGTCTGCGGCCTAGGATCACCGTCGATCACCGAGAAATCGGCGACGAGGCGGGAGGCTTCGATGCCGATCAAACGGCGAATGGTGTGCAAGGCCAGATGTATCCAGGAGACGGGACCGCCAACCGTCATGACGGCATCCTGATCCTGTAGTGCTGCTGCCCATAGGACGTCTGCGTCAGGAAAGCGCCGCTTCAACTCGTTGTGAAGCCACCAGGTTGTCGTGCAGGGTCGCTTGTCCAGCAATCCGGCATCGCCAAGCACGAAAACACCGGCGCAGGAGCCGCCAATCAACGCGCCCCGGGCATACTGCTGCCTTAGCCATTCACTTGCCCGTCGTGTTGCAGGGGAGCGCGGCGGCAAGCCATCGGCATCGAGCGCCATGCCCGGCACGAGCGCGGCGTCGCAGCGCTCCACGTCGGCGATGGCGGCATCGACCTCCAGGCGGCGCCCACGCGCGTCGACAATCGCGTTTCCATCCACGCTGACGATGCGCACGTCAAGCGGCGGGATATTCTCTTGAACGCCGTGGTCAGGATGGTTGCCTGAGGAAGACTGGGCTCGTTCCGCGATCCAGAACATATCTGCCAAGCCGTTTACCGCGGAGGCAACGCCGCCGTCGAGCGCGAGGACAACAATAAGCATTTTGCGGGTCCATAGTTCTAAATCTGTTGTTGGCGAAATTTACGCGAACAATGGCGATTTCGCCAGCTAGTGAGAAAATGAGCAAAGCATTATCCTGCAATCCACAATAGGACTTTGGAAAACTGCCATGGCAACAATCGTTGGGATAGAACGTGCAAGCGGCTTTGCCGTGTACCCGGAACGACAGGCAACACATTCGCCTGTTTCTCGAGTGAACTGGGTGAGCTGGCTGGCGGCAGCTATCGTCGCCATCGTTCCGGCATTGCAATCGCGGCCCGGATATGCGGCAGGCGATATTCCGGTCATCCGCAACATCGTCCTCGTGCATGGCGCCTTCACCGACGGGTCGAGCTGGTCCGAGGTCATCACGGCTCTCCAGGGCAAAGGCTATCACGTCACGGCTGTGCAAAATCCCCTGACCTCCCTTAGGGACGATGTTGCCGCGACGCGCCGGGTCCTTGAACGCCAGGACGGTGGCACTATCCTTGTCGGACATTCATGGGCAGGCGCGGTGGTGACGGAAGCCGGCAACGCAGAGAAGGTCAAGGCGATTGTCTATCTCTCGGCCTTGGTGCCGGACAGCGGCGAGTCGGTTGTCGAACTGCTGAAAAAACGGAACGCGCCGATGGAGGGTCTCAAACCGGATCAGTCCGGACTAGTATGGCTTGACGACCCTGATGCCTATCGCCATGTGATGGCAGCAGACGTAGCAGCCGATAAGGTCCGTGTACTCGCTGCGGCGCAACAGCCTATAGCCGCCGGCGCTTTTGCAGAGAAGATTGGTCACGCGGCCTGGCTCGACAAACCGACATGGTATCTGCTGACCGAGGACGACAATGCGCTCCCGATCGGTGTGCAAAGGTGGCTTGCGGGCCATATCGGAGCACAGATTGTTTCGCTGAAATCCAGCCACATGTCTCTCCTGTCTCATCCATCCGAGGTGGCCGACCTCATCGACCGGGCGGCCCGGGAAGCCGGCCGCTAAGCGCGGACAGGGGTAGGGGCTTTGACAGCGATTGTGTAGCGGCAGGATCGAACCGCTGTGCCGCGCTCATACAACAGCTGCTGCATAGTGGTGACGATCATCGCTAAGAGGCGATCAGAAGCCGACAATGAGCGATGACATGCCTTTCCACCAAATTCTGGAGATGAACGGAACCGACAAGGAAAGGCCGATCGCCAATTCCGCTCCTGGTCGGTATCGAGATACGCACGCAACCACGTGATATCCGTGAGCTCAGAGTTGATGCCGATGGCGGCGAATTTGGGGTTGAAGGTCGCATGGGGCAAGGTCGAGGTCGGCAGCATGGCGAACTTCAACCGCCCAACAGCTATTGGACGCCGGCCGCAGATGGTAGGGCGGGTCTGAGTAGCCGCGGAACAGAAAACCTAGGTAAGGATCAACTCGGACTGGCGGGTGCCTTCTTCAGTGCTCGGGGTTTGATAGCCGGAGTTCAGCAAAGCGCCCAGCGATGAAGTCCACGAGCGCGCGAACGCGATTGGGGACGAAGCGCCCGCTAGGTAAGAGAGCATGCAACGGATACGGATCTGTCTCCCATTCAGTCAGTAGCCGCACCAGATTGCCGCTTTGCAGATCACGCCGTTGTTCGATCTCCGTCATGAAGATGATTCCGGCTCCCGAAACTGCCCATTCGCGTGCCAGCGAGGCGTCATCCACGACCCGGTCGCCCCTGACCCTTACCGTGGTCCATTGGCCGTTCTGACCGAAGCGCCACGAGCTGAACGTGCGCCCACCGCGAAGGAACGAGATGCAGTTGTGGTCCACCAAGTCTGTTGGCGTACGTGGCGTGCCGCGACGACTCAAATAGTCGGGAGAAGCGCTGAGGACGGAGTGTTCAAGCGAAAGCAGACGGGCCACGAGGCGAGAGTCGCTCAACTCGCCGTACCGAATAGCCAGGTCCACCTCGTCTCGTAGCACGTCGAGTACGCGGTCGCCGACATTGAGTGCCAGTTTCACCCCCGGGTGAAGGTGCAAGAACTCATCAAGCAATGGCATCAGCACGGTCCGAGCAAGGTCCGACGGTGCCGAGACACGCACGGTGCCCACCAGGGCGCCGCGTTCGGCATCGAGCTGGGATTCCCCCTCTGCGAGCAGCTCGAACGCGCGCTGGGCGTACTCCAGAAGGATTTGACCTCCCGGCGTAAGCCGCATTGCACGTGTGGAGCGTTCGAAGAGCCGCGTGCCCAGCTGAGTCTCGAGCCGCTTGAGTGTTGCGCTGGCCGCCGATGGCGTGATGCCGAGTGCCCGAGCAGCTGCAGTCAATGACCCTCCGCTGACCGTGTGCAGCAGCACCTGGAGGTCGCCAACATTTTCAATTCTGGTTTGAAAGTGAAACATCGGAAGGCCGTCTTATCAAGGGCAGGAATGTTACCTAAGTTGCCTTCCATGTACATCACTTAAACCCTGGAAGGAAAGAGTGCCGTGAAAGCTGTTGGTTATCACAAGAATCTGCCTATCGACGCGCCCAAGGCGCTCGAGGATGTGGAACTGCCCGCGCCGGTGCCCGGTGCGCGTGACCTGCTGGTGCGTGTGCATGCGATCTCGGTCAATCCGGTCGACACCAAGGTGCGCGCCGGTAGCGCGCCGGCCGCCGGCGAAGTCAAGGTACTTGGCTGGGACGCAGCCGGCGTGGTCGAGGCCGTCGGGGCGCAGGCCACTGGCTTTGCGGTCGGTGACCGCGTCTGGTACGCCGGCTCTATCAAGCGCCCAGGCGCCAACAGCGAGCTGCATGCGGTGGACGCGCGCATCGTCTCCAAGGCGCCCCAGTCGCTTTCGGATGTGCAAGCCGCGGCGCTGCCGCTGACGGCCATCACCGCGTGGGAGCTGCTGTTCGATCGGCTGCGCATTGCCCAAGGCGGTGGCGAAGGCCAGACGCTGATGGTGGTGGGCGGCGCCGGCGGCGTGGGCTCGATCCTGATCCAGCTGGCCCGGCAGCTGACCAAGCTGCGCGTGATCGCCACGGCGTCGCGTCCGGAGTCGCGTGAATGGTGCCTGGATCTGGGCGCGCACACGGTCATCGATCACTCCAAGCCGCTGTCGCAGGCGCTGCGCTCGGCCGGCATTGAACAAGTTGACTACGTGGCCTCGCTCACGCAGACGGGCATGCACTACCAAGAGATCATCCAATGCCTGAAGCCGCAGGGCGCGCTGGCTGTCATTGACGACATGGAAGGGCTGGATCCGCTCGCGCTCAAGAGCAAGTCGCTGTCGCTGCACTGGGAGCTGATGTTCACGCGCTCGATGTTTGAGACGCCTGACATGCAAGAACAGGGCGTTCTGCTGGGGCGCGTGGCTGACCTGGTCGACTCCGGCCGCGTCAAGACGACCGCTAACGCCGTCTTCGGCCGCATCAATGCGGAAAACCTGACCCGCGCGCATGCGCTGATCGAAAGCGGCAAGGCCGTGGGCAAGATCGTGCTCGAAGGCTTCTGATTTCGAGCGCACCTCATCACCCAGGCGCACAACTTCAGTTCTTTCACCCCTCCGTCAACTTTATCTCAAGGAAACTCATCATGGCTCAAAGCAACGCTACTCAAGTCCAAACCAAGGCTTCCATCACGCGCGACAGTGCGCTGGCGCTGGCCGTCGCTGCACGCGACGCGGCCACCAAGATCGGACTGAATCTGGCCATTGCGGTCACCGACGAAGGCGGCCACCTGATCGCCTTCGAGCGTGCCGACGCCACACCTTTCCTGGCCGCCGAAGTGGCCATCAACAAGGCTTGGACTGCCACCTCCTTCGGTCTGGACACGATGATCTGGAACCAGGTCGTCGCTCAGCCGGCCACGGCTCCGTTGGCCAACCATCCGCGCCTCATGCCGGTAGGCGGCGGTGTTCCCATCGTAGCGGACGGTCGTGTGGTCGGCGGCATCGGCATCTCTGGTGGCACCGCCCAGCAAGACCACGACGTGGCTGCCGCTGCGCTCAAGGCCGCTGGCTTCGAGGTCGCCAAATAAACGGAACCATCTCTCGGCGCGACGCCGGCGTCGTGTTGGCTGCGGTGGCACTGGTGACCTCGACGGCGGGCAGGGCGGCCGCTGATGTCGATGTCGCTTCTGCCGCGGTTGACCTCTACGCACGTATGACTGCACGGGATCTGGCTTGCGCCCTTCGCTACATCCCTGCTGCCGGAGTCACCGAGATCGGCCCGTCGGCACCTTCGGTTCACCTCCTGAAGCCTGCGGCGTTTGAGGCGCTGTTCAAACGGATGCGGTGATCAAGCTCCGCGCCGAAGACGTGAACGTCCAACGGTTCGGTAGCACTGCAGTCGTAACGGGCGTACGTGTTGGCTCGATAGGCCCGAAGGACAAGCCGTCTACTGAGCTTCGGATGCCGTTCACGATGGTTTGGACCATCGACAACGGTATGCCTGCCGGTCAACTGAGCACCGGACTGGGATGTGGTTAGAGTTAACCTAAAAGTTCCATAATTCACATTATGTGACCATTTGTTGTAGCGGCTATTTAGTAATGCGACAGTTGGGCCAGTTAGAGATGCGACAGTCTCGCCTCTCGACGCACTGGTCAAAGCCAACGTTGGGAGCAAGGATGACGACCTTCAGCCTGGTCAAGACCACGAGCGGTCGGAGTCGTCATGTCCTTTATGATCACCATGTCGCAGAAAGAATTACATCGCCTCGAAGTCATCCAGAAGATCCGTGACGAACGCCTGAGCGTTGTCCAGGCTGCTGAACTGCTCGACCTCAGTCGAAGCCAGGTCCATCGGTTGCTGCAGGCCTATGACCGGGATGGTCCAGCCGGTCTTGTTCAAAGAAGCGAGCACGGCCAAGCAACCGGCGCCACAGCGAGGAGTTTCGCAATGCGGCGCTGGACCTGATCCGCAAGCGATATCTGGATTTCGGTCCCACACTTGCGCGCGAGAAGCTGATCGAACTGCACCGGATCGCGGTCGCCAAGGAAACACTGCGGCAATGGATGACCGAGGCCGGCATCTGGATCTCGCGTCGGGAACGCAAGAAACGGGTTTTCCAGCCACGCGGCCGGCGTGACTGCTTTGGCGAACTGGTGCAGATCGATGGKTCGCATCACTGGTGGTTCGAGGACCGCGGCCCCAAATGCGCCCTGCTCGTCTATATYGATGACGCCACCGGCAAGCTCTTACATCTKCGCTTTGCCGGGTCGGAGAAYACGTTCGACTATCTGCATGCGACGAAGGCCTATCTGCAGCAATGGGGCAAGCCGCTGGCCTTCTACAGCGACAAGCACGGCGTTTTCCGCTCGCTCCATGCGTCGAAGAAAGACCGGACAAGCGGCCTGACGCAGTTCGGACGGGCGCTCTATGAACTCAATATCGACATCATCTGTGCCAACACCCCGCAGGCCAAGGGTCGGGTCGAACGTGCCAACCAGACATTGCAGGATCGGCTGGTCAAGGAGATGCGACTTCGCGGCATCGATACGATCGAAGCTGCCAATGCCTATGCGCCTGAGTTTATTGCGGATTTCAATTCGCGGTTCAGCAAGCAACCACGCAATCCGAAGGACATGCACCGACCGCTGGCTGACCATGAGAACCTCGATGGTGCCATGTGCCGCAAGGAAGTGCGCACGCTATCGCAATCCCTGACGCTGCGTTACGACAAGGTGCTGTTCATTCTCGATCCGACCGAGATTTCCAGGCCATTGGCAGGCCAGAAGGTGATTGTCTGCGACTATCCGGACGGACGGCTCGAGATCATGCACGAGAGCTTTWCCCTRCCCTACAGRACCTTCGACAMGYTGCGMTCGGTGCATCGWKCSGARGTCGTCGACAACAAGCGGCTGGACGACATGCTGTCGATCGTCGCCGAGTTGCAGGCCGGGCGCGAACAGCAGCGCAGCAAGAGCGGCCCCCGACGCACCGGCCAGAMGGATCATATGTTCGGCATTCGCGACGGCAGCACAGCCAACGGCTACCAGAAGCGTGGCCGCAAGCCGGGGCCGAGGACGGATTTCATGAATGATCCGSCGGTGATTGCGCGACGCGAGAAAGCGTTATTGAGGCAACCAGTGGCGGAATAACGAGCGTCAATGCACGCCGATGTCGCTCTGCGTATCTGATTCCAATTGCAGGCAGGCGGGCCAAAGTGGCGTCTTGTGGAAGGATCCGTCCTGGAAGAGCGTGAGCCCCTCTCGTGCCTCATAGAGCAAACCGAGCCAGCACAAGCGTCGAAAGACGCCATATTGGAGATCGGATTTCAACTTCCAGGCTTCTATGGTCATCTCGGTGTCCGACAGAG
>NZ_JBFRFF010000033.1:0-73603 GCF_052114685.1 Rhizobium sp. 2YAF20
ATCGTCGAGCGGGCTATCAGGCCATCGTCGAGCGGGCTATCAGGCCCCAAGCTATCGTTCGAAAAAACTCGCTCTTCGCCGGCAGTGCTGGCGGCGGTCGGACGTGGGCCACGATCGCAACGCTCGTTCAGACCGCAAAAATGAACAATGTCGATCCGCTCGCATGGCTGACACAAACTCTCGAACGCATCGCGGCCGGATGGCCAGCCAGCGATATCGAGGCTCTCATGCCGTGGAACTTCCAAAAATAACGGCCTGGGTTCACCGCTTACAGTACCGATCGACGGCGTCATGGAGGGGGAGACGGTGTGCGAAGTGACTCGCTCCAGGCATCCGGGCTTCAAGCCTGGTGACATCGTCCGTGCTCGGGAGCGTCGTCCTGAGATAAAATGGTTGTCGAGCCACATGTGTGTTAGGCGAATGCCTTCAATGCGGCATGGATTTGGGATACGACGGCTGCGCCTTCGCCGACAGCGGCAGCGACGCGCTTTGTTGAACCGGACCTGACGTCGCCAATCGCGAAAAGATTTCGAAGGCTAGTTTCAAGAGATGTGCGTTGACCGTCGTTGGCGCCGGTAGTCTCGGGGCCTGTGAGAATAAAGCCAGAGCGATCGCGCTTCACATGCTCGACCAGCCACCCCGCGTTGGGATCCGCACCGATGAAGAGGAACATATGGCGCAGCTCGAGATCTCGCTTTTCACCCGTCGCGTTGTTCCTAACGACGGCTCCAGAAAGCTCAGAGCGGGTGTCGCCGGATACAGCGTCGATCTCGCAGCCCATATGGATTTCGACATTTGGTAGCTGCCCGATGCGGTCCACCAAATACTGAGACATTGTTTCTTCCAGGGGGCGGCGGGCAACCAGATGCAGCTTCTTTACCTGCGGCGCCAGATAGGCGACCGCCTGACCCGCGGAATTGCCGCCGCCAACAAGCGCGATCTCTTCACCTTGGCAGAGGCGGGCTTCAACAGATGTGGCCCAGTAGGAAATCCCCGATCCCTCGAATTTATCAATGTCCGCGACGGCTGGTCGGCGGTACCGAGCACCTGACGCGACTACGACAGTTTTGGCGCGAACGGACCGACCGTCATCCAGTTCCAAGGAGTGATAACCATCTGATGCGGGCACAAATTTTCGAACTTCGATTGGCAGCGCAATCTCTGCACCAAACTTGAGGGCTTGGTTGAACGCTCTGCCAGCGAGAGCTTGTCCCGATATTCCCGTTGGAAAGCCAAGGTAGTTCTCGATTCGAGCCGACGCCCCGGCTTGGCCGCCGACAGCTCGTTCATCCAAGACTATAACTTTCAAGCCTTCGGATGCGGCGTAGACCGATGTGGCCAATCCAGCGGGGCCTGCCCCCACGACTGCGACGTCGTACAGAACGTCAGTGTTAATGTCCGGTGTGATCCCCAAGCAAAGAGCGGCTTCCTGATTGCTTGGATTGTTGAGCACACTGCCGCTAGGACAAACCATGACAGGCAACGTGTCGGCCGAGACGCCAAGCTTTTTGACGAGTTCACGGCCACTCTCGTCGGCGGAGGCGTCGAGAACCAAGTGCGGATAGCCGCTACGCGTGAGAAATCCCTGCAGACGGGTGATTGCGGCGCTTCCGGGGGTGCCAATTAGGATCGAACCAGCACCTCCGGTGTCGATCAAAGCAACTCGACGAAGGATAAAGGCTCGCATCACCAATTCGCCAATGTCGGCTGAACCAATAACCAACGCCCGGAGGTGTGATCCGTCGTAGGGTAGCGCAACGCATCCCTCCGCACCGGCGACGCCTCTCACCAATGAAGGTCGACCTGCCAGTTGACTGACCTCGCCTGTGAACTGGCCGGGCGAATGGGTCACCACATTCAATTCATGCGAAAGGCCGTCGTGTCGAAAGACGTCCAAGCTTCCTTCAAGCACGAGCCAGACTGGCGCGTCTTTTTCGCCGAAATGCACCGCTATCTCGCCTGCAGAGAAGTGGTGAGGTTCCCCGTTGGCGAACCTCTGGGCCGATATCATCTGTGTCGGGCTCAAGACCGGGAACATCTGTTCCGCGCGATTATTCGAATTTGCCATGAGAATGCTCCGCCGGTCCGGCTTCAATAGAATTTGGGAATAGGTCCCGGGTGTGGTGTCCGATCAGGAAGTTCGACGATGGTCTCGTCGACGAAGCACCACCCCCAACCTTCGGGAGGATCGTAGCCCTCGATTATCGGGTGGCCGGTCTCCTGAAAATGCTTGGTGGCGTGGTGACCGATGGAGTCATCGCAACATCCGACATGGCCGCATTCCCGGCAGAGCCTGAGGTGTACCCAGCCTTGTCCAATCGCCAGGCATTCCTCGCAGCCCAGTGTACGAGGTTTCACTCTGTGTACGCTAGATCCATGGCTGCACGTACTCATGGGGCCCCCCATCCGGTTGGCTGTGGTGATTGACCGGGGGATTGTATCGAAGTGCCTGCTTCTAGCAACGGGCGGGAGATCCACCCGGCTAAACACCCGATAAAAATGCCCGCCACCGCCCCAAGGACGAGCGCCGTCGGTCGCGGCTGATGATATCCTGCATTATGGAGTGCGACGTTTAGGCTCGCGGGAACATCTTCAGCCCCGACGGGATCAAGCGTTCGACGAAGAGCTTCGGCCTGCCGTTCATAGGTGCCTACACGCTGGGCGGCGCCCAGATCGTTATGGAGATATTTCTCGACTTCGAGTTTTTTCTCCGGAGCGAGACTGTGATCGATGAAGGATTGAAGGTCTGCTTCTGTGATTACCGGAACTGTCACTTTACCCTCCGCAGGTAATGCCCTTTGATGAGAGTTTGCCGGAACGGCGCTTCGACAACGAGCCTGAGCTGCTCCCGCGCTTGCGGCAGCAAACGTAGAAGCTCGCCCTCCGAAATATCCAGGACCTGCGCAGCCTCGCGATGAGAGAGCCGTTCGACCGAAGTTAAAAGGATCGAGCTTCGTTGGAACGGCGCCAGTTTTGACAAAGCGGTCGCTGGTCCGATGACTTTTTGCCCATGGTTTTCAGAATGGTCAGCGGACGGCGTTGCCGACACCTGCCCTTCCACCAGGCCAGACATCAACCTAAGAGCGCTGAGTCGTACATTCGAGTGTCCCATCCACAGCCACCGAGCTCGCAATTTCTTTAGAGTGGTGAGCACGAGGAGATCCGCTGCATCCACGTCTTGACAGTGGCCTCGCGCAAAACGCCTCAACGACGGAAGGTGTGGGACAACTGCTTCGCTAAAGTTTTTCATAGGTTCTCCTTAAAGTGCCGGACGGGGTCAAATATTGGATGATTTCGCCGCCGCGTCGTTGATGCTTCAACTAGCGAAGCGCCTGAGTGGGGAGTCGGTAGGAAGCGTAGTCAAAGGATCGGATCGTCAAAGAATTGGCCGCGCAATTGGGTACATTCGTCTCATCAGCCGCACGGGACCGCCCTCCCGCTAGCCGCTGGTCGTAAGGGCAAGGCCCTCGCGGCGAATGCTCTCCAACCCGCATTCGCGTCGCGGCCTCTCGTTTTGGATCCCCTCATCAAAACGAGGGGCCGCAAAATCTTCGAAGTATCCTGCAGTTAGAAGCCGCGTCGATCTTCGGGAACCGGACATACCGGCTCCCTTTTGCCGTCTAGTTATTGGATTTCTTCTGCTAGTTTGGGGTCGGAAGAGCTTTAAGCGCGGCTTCAGCAACCGCGATATCCTCATCGATTGAGCCGCCGCTGACGCCAACGGCTCCTGCCACGTTGCCATCGAGAAGGATCGGGATGCCCCCACCAAGGATGACGAAAGTCCCGCCATTGACCGAGCTGACGGCGAATAGCGATTGTCCTGGCTGGATCATCGGAACGAAGACGGCGGACGGGGCGTGGAACGCTCTGGCTGTCCGGGCTTTGCCGATCGCCAAATCGAATGCTCCTGGCCAAGCCATGTCCATCCGCGCCATGGCGACCAGGTCTCCACCACCATCGAGAATGACGATTGTGGACTTAACGCCGATCTGTTTGGCCGCGTGTTCGGCTTTTTCGATCATGGCTCTGGCGAGGGGGAGGTCGACGACACTCATGCTGTTATCCAGTGCTTTGAGGGATCGGGGCGACACTGCACTCAGCAGTGGCTGGGCGCGATTAGCGCGATTGTTAGATCGGGTACGGTGATGGCTCGTGCGGCTTGTGTGACGAGCGGCCGATTGCAGGTCGACCACCGTACGCGACCATTTGAGGACGGGCGAGGGCAGTGCCTCGCCCGCCGGGCGATCAACTTAGTTTGATGTCAGAGAGATCGATGGAAACGACCAACGGCTCGGCCATCGATTGTCCATCGGGCTGGCGCGGAAAGATGCGGCGCACGGTAGGGAACTTGATTCCCTGAACTTCGATATAGTCGCTGATGTAATGCGCACCAGGTGTGTTACCAGCGATCTCGACGTCGTAATCGTGACGCTTCAGCAGACCGGATTCATCGACGTAGAGCGTCTGGACGGTGCTGTGGGTCGCGATTTCTTTCGGGAACGTCACCTTAAGGCGCTTCCAGGTCTCGCCTTTCTCCGTCCAGTCGCCGAGCTCTTCGGCTTTGACACCCGGCGCCGCGAGCAGAAACGGCATGTTGAGATAGGTCCACATGGCGATCCCGGCGAAGTAGGCAAGCTGCTCCTCAGACCACGGTGTTTCCAAGGTGTGGCCAGCGAACGACGCGCGAGGGCTTTCGAGTTCGCCAACGATATTCCCGCCGTTGTCCTTGATGGTGACCTCGCCTGGTTCGAAGCGTGTGATCTTCGCCTCGGGACCCAAAGGGGAGTGCGATGCCCATTCATCGCCGAGACCGACGGTGACGTTCGTTTCGTCAAGCTTTCCTGCCTGGCCCTTCAGTGTCCAAAGGGCGCCGCCTTGAACGAGGTGGGCGGACAGCTGAGAGAACTTTTTCCACTGATCGAGACCGCCGTGGGCGTCGATAATCTTCTTTGCAAGTGCGTTCATGGTATTTCTCCGTGTTGTCGTGACGCGATTAGGCGTCCAGGAATGTCTTGACGTGGGTGACGAAGGTTTCTGGATACTGGAAGAGTGCGCCGTGGCCCGAGTCGGGGTAGATGATCAGGGTGGCCGCACTCATGTTCTTGAACATCTCGTACGCGTTGATCGACGGGAACATGGTGTCGTCGCTTCCGTGAACAATCAGAGTAGGCTGCTTGATGGCTTTCAGGGAGGCATGGTCCGGGTCTTGCTCAGCGCACCAGCCGATAATGGACGCGGCCTGAGGATTGCTGACGTCGTCGCCGCTCTCGGGGTCACGATCGTTTTTGCGGACAGTAGCTCGGGCAACGAAGGCTCTCGCTGCCGCCTGGCTTGCGTTTGACGGCGGGAAGAAGAGGGGGAGGCGCACATCAGGAGCATTCTTGGAAAACGCATCCTCGACGACCTCCATGAGGTGCTCTTCCCCGCCCTTTGGCGCGGTGCCAGCCAGGATGATTTTGCGGACCTTGACGGCGGAACGGGCGGCCATGATCTGCGCCAAGAAACCGCCGAGCGAGAAGCCGAGGAGATCGACTTCACCAAGGCCAAGTGCGTTGATGAAGTTCTCAGCGTCGGTCGTCATCTGATCGACGTTGTCGGGCGTCTTGCCGCCGGATGTGCCGACGCCTGCGTTGTTGAAGATCACCACCGGGCGGTCCGCTGCAAGTGAATTGGCAACGATCGGATCCCAAGCATCCATCGTTCCGGTGAAATGCTGCATAAAGACGAGCGGCACGCCGGTCGTCGGCCCAAGACGGCGATAGGCGAACCGAAGGCCCCCTGCCTCGACGTATTCGGTAGGTGCTGTCTCCAATGTGACGGACATGCTGTATTCCTTCCTCGGTGATGCGGCTTGAGCCGTGTGGTGTTTCCGAGGAGATACTGCCTGCCGGGTGCCAATCACGCGAGTTAAGGCATATTAAGTGATGTTAAGGTCGAAATAACCGGGGGCAGCCGTCAAATTGCGGGCCAAGGGGGAGGCGTTGGCACCTGGCTTGACGCATTCGGGATCTGTTCGAAAGAGGTGCCGGATTTCCCCCGCTAGGCTGTCCAGATGACGGTGCTGGGGGTTTGGGCCTTGCAAGGGATCGTGCGCCAGCGCTTCAAGCTGTCGCCGGTCGCAGCCTCGACTGCAAAGAACCCCTTCCTTTGTCCATCCGGACGGTTCCACCGATGAGCAAGCTACCGTTTAACATTATGGGGCGCTTCTAAAGTTGATGCGGACCTACATTGCTGAGCATTGCAAAGGCCATTTTGAAGAAGTCATCCAGCGGACCATGGTCGCCGGATAGTTTCGTGCGAAGTTCACAACCTTCCCAGCTGTTCACCAAAAATCGGGCGAGTTCGCTCGCCTCGATATCTGAACGAACTTGTCCGATTTCTTGTGCTGCTTTCACGGCTGCTGCCAAGCTCTTTGTCCAGCTGTCGAGATCCGATCGGAGGGCTGCTTGTAAATCAGGAACCGTCGTCGAACTCTCCGCGGTTAGATTGGCAATCAAGCAACCGCGGTCAAAACCGGCTTGCTGATGACGCGCCAGGCAAAATTCGAAGTGGCGTCGTATCCGATCTATGGGTGCGAGGTTGGCGTCGAAGAGAACTTCCCGTTGAAAGGAAGCCGCGTATTGTTCCAACACCGCGATGGCCAGCTCTTCCTTCGATTTGAAATGGTTATAGAAGCTTCCCTTTGGAACTCCGGCGGTGTCAGAAATTTCTTGGACGCCACAACCATTATATCCAAGCGCGTGAAAGCGCTCGAGACCAGCCGCCAAGATCCGTTCCCTCACAGACGGTGCCATTGTCATCTCCCTTTTCAAAAGGGGATACGAACGCAGCCGTCAGCCTTCAAGCCCCGCGAGCTTAAAGTAGCTGAAAATTGAGGGGTGCAGATTCGCGAATCTGAGCCGATTGAATCAGCTAGGCCTTGGTCCCGAACCCATTTCAGGCGTTGGATGCAGGCTACGGCCGGGCATTCCCGGCATCCCGAAGTTGTCACGACCTTGCTTCGCGACCAATTCGGCGGCGAATTGTGCCGACGCCTCAGATAGAAACCAGGAATGGGATCCAGAAGAAAACTTCAGCAGGGACTTCGAAATCAATCCTTCCATTGCCTCATCATCGATGCGGCGATGGCGCGATCCAGTCGACTCAGGGCTCGCAAGCGTGCAATACGCGTCCTGTTCTTCTGACGTCAAAGACCTGTAGCTCCAATCCAAATTCGCACGTAAGGACTTGTGTCTCTCGGGCGCAGTCCGGCGGCCAAAGCGAAGAACTCCCAGAGGCTCATCTAGTGCTGCGTGGAGACCAGAAATGCCAAGGTCCCTTACGCGGTGCGCTGCGAGTTCGAGTGCAAGTGGCAGGCCGTCCAATCGACGGACAATATTGGCAGCAAGCATGATTGTCCGTGGGTCAGCAGCATCGATCTCAGCGCCCGCAGCTAAGGCTTCTTCCAGAAAGTAAGTGAGGGCGGGGGAGGCTTCCAAGCATTCCGTGTCGCCATTTCCCGGGAGTTCGAGTCCGGTTAGGTACCTGACGCGTTCGCCAACGCTGCGTAGTGGTTCGCGACTGGTCGCGAGAACCATGGCAGAGCCCGTGCTGGCGACAAACGTTTCGGCGAACGTTGCGACGTCGTCCACGATGTGTTCGCAGCCATCCAGAATAAGCATGATGTCGTCATCGCTTACCGCATCAGCGATTCTCGCGACCGTCAATGTAGTGCGCGAGTGCTGCAGTAGCGCCTTTCCTACAGCCGAGAGTAAGTCCCCTTCGTCGCGAGCCTCAGTTAGGTCAACATGGAACACCTTCCTTTCCAGTCGCAGGAGGTTCCCAATCGCGATTGCAACCGCAGTCTTTCCAGAACCTCCGGGGCCGACGATGGTCGCCAAACGGTGAGGCTCATGTGCCCACCGTGCCAAAACTGCATCGCGACCGACCAAAGGTCGGCGTAGCCAGGGGAGGTTGCCCTCCTGAGCCTGTTGCACCGCCGCGTCCAAGGGCTGTTTGCGGGTCACAGAGGCGGCAAAAACGTAACCCTTTCCCGCGACGTTGCGGATGATCCCGGTGGCGCCCTTATCGTCGAATGCCTTTCGAAGGGCAACCAGGTGAACACGCAGCGCTCCTTCGTCGACATGAGTGCTGCCCCATACCGATTTGATGATCTCGTCTTTCGTTATGATCTCACCCGGGCGGCTCGCAAGCGAAGCGAAGATATCGAATGCCCTTGGCCCCAAGTGCACGCGCTCTCCCAGATGGGTGAGCTGTCGAGCTTGGAGGTCGAATGCGAATTCGCCGAATGACGAGCTGTTCATTGTGTTCTCCCAGGTCATTGTCGATATGCGATCGTTTAAAAAATGGCGATCGCGGTACCGGTGATGAAGTGGGAGGCTACCCGATGAAAGGGATGGTTCAATCACAACCAAGGTGCTGCCACCCCATACGCCGGTATAGGTCGGCCTCGCTTTGACCCCCAAGCAATAGGAGATTCTGCGGCGGGTACGAGACGCTGTTCTGAACAA
This sequence comes from Rhizobium sp. 2YAF20, assembly GCF_052114685.1. Taxonomy (NCBI): domain Bacteria; kingdom Pseudomonadati; phylum Pseudomonadota; class Alphaproteobacteria; order Hyphomicrobiales; family Rhizobiaceae; genus Rhizobium; species Rhizobium sp. 2YAF20. The sequence continues at coordinate 8,511 of NZ_JBFRFF010000033.1, forward strand.
CGGCGGGGACGTGAAGGCGCAGATCTCAGGATCAGCATTCATCACCCCATACAATAGTTTGGGGTGCCGAAACCACTGTTCAATCGAAACGTGGACGGGAACAGGGCATCTCTTGCTCATTCACAAATCAGCCCAAGGAATTTTATTATGAATGTCTATCTCGGCACCATCGCACGCTCTTCTGGCATCATGAAAGCTGCAGCGTACGGAAGCGGCTTGGCCTTTGATACGCCCTCAGAGACTGTATTCGAGCGCATCCCGATCCATTTTCCAGACCTCACCGACGAGATCGTCTATCAGGGCATTCTATCTCCGTTCCAGAGAAGCAAGATCATGCGGGCCGCAAGCCGATCTCGCAACGATGTCGGCGGCGAAGTGATTGGTGCAACCGTCAGACCTCAGCGTCGGCGCGAGTGGGTCGTGTCCGTTGGCGGGAATACGCTTCATTAGCAATGCGTGAAATACAAACCATCGTATGATTTCGGAGGGCTCGGAAAAGTCCTACTGTCGCCGCGAGGCTGCATCGGCAGCCGTGAAAGGAAAAGCCCAGTGTCTGCCGTTAAGAAATCCGTAGCGATCGTCGATGACGACGAAGTGCTGCTTGAGGCAACAAGCGGCTTTCTGGAAGCGATGGGTTACGAGCCGTTGCCATTCCCGTCAGGTGAGTCATTCCTGACCTTCGATCAGAAAGAGGGTCTCACCTTGCTGCTGTCAGACATCAACATGCCCGGCATGAGCGGTTTCGAACTCCTGGACATTGTTAGAAAAAATCACCCCGACATGCGAATAGTGATGATGACGGCCCTGAAGGACGAAAGCATCATTCGGAAGGCTCTTGCCGGTGGAGCGCAAGCTCTACTGCAAAAGCCCATCCTTGCAGATGACCTCGTGAAGTGTATCGAAGGCTGAAGGCGTGAGCGTTGCGCCGACTTCTGCGAAATCATTTTCGGTCGCGGTTGTCCTGCTCGCCGCCGGAACGGCCAGCAGAATCGGCGAGGGCGGAAAGCACAAGCTCCTGGCAGAATTTGATAATGTTCCCCTCGTTCGCCGCTCAGCCATTGCGGCGCTGAGGAGCGGCGCCAGCTCGGTTGCTGTGGTAGTGGGTCATCGGCACGATGAAATCTCTGCCGCCTTATCAGGTATCCCAGTTAAGACTATCTACAATCCACATTGCCGTAGCGGTATGGCGACCTCATTGACCGCCGGATTTTCCGCCTCCGAGGTTATTTCGGCTGATGGGGTTCTCATCATGTTAGCGGACATGCCGGGCCTTACAGCCGACCACCTGGCGCCGCTGATCCAGGCTTTTGCGAATTCTGGCGGAAAGGCTATTGTCCGCGCCACTTTTCATGGCAAACGCGGAAATCCAATTATTCTCCCGCAGTCGCTGCGTGTCTGTGATGGAGTTGAAAGGCGATATCGGCGCCCGTCAGATCATTGAGAGTTCTGGCGTCCCGATCATTGAAGTTGAGATCGGCGCCGCGGCCAGCCTCGACGTGGACACCGTGGAAGATCTTATCAAAGCAGGTGGAAAACTCACTCGCTAGATCTCGCTAACCGACGCTGGCAGGTTGCAGGCTGTCTACCTTACGAATCAGATCGGCGATTGATGTGGCTTTCATCTTCCGCATGACGTTTCCACGGTGAATCTTGACCGTGATCTCACTAAGTCCCAGCTCGTGAGCGATCTGCTTGTTTAGAAGGCCCGTGGCAACGGCCGCCATCACCTGCTTTTCGCGGGGGGTGAGCGTTGCGGCCAAGGCGGTAACTTCAGAGTTTGCCGAAACCTCTGAGCGTCGGGCCCGATCCTTTTCAATGGCAATCGCCACGGCGTCCAGCATTTCTTGGTCGCGAAAGGGCTTGGTCAGGAAGTCGACTGCACCAGCTTTCATTGCCCTGACGCTCATTGGGACGTCCCCATACCCTGTCATGAATATGATCGGCAACTGATTACCCAATGCATTGAGCTTGGTTTGCAGATCGAGCCCACTTAGGCCCGGCAACCTGACGTCGAGGACGAGGCAGCCGGGACGATCAGGAAGTGCTTCTCCCAGTAGTTCCGCAGTTGATCCAAAGCCAAGGGTCTCAATTCCCACCGACTGCAGGATCTCTCGAAGACCCTCTCGCATACCATCGTCATCATCGACGACAATAACCAACGCGGCCGAACTATCGGCTGGGCTAACCGCCGCGGATTTTAATGGGCGCGTTGTCATCGGTTGAACCCTTCAAGAAGCATTTCGTGTCCAGCTCGACACATAGCTTCTGCGGATCGAACCCGTCAATATGAATTGGCCGCTGACCGTAGCAAGCCAACCCTATCCAATGGTATTGGATTTGAGCGTCGGACATTGACTACAAAAAATCCGGAGCCTACGGGAACCAACGACGCATTTTGCCGACAACTCCAGGAACGGCTTAGAATTTTATGATCGATAGCGCGATTTTGACGCCCGCGAGGAGTTTCCATCCAAGCATTGACCGGCCAATGACGGTCCGGGTCCTGTTATCCAGCCTCATCGGGACTTCTGTCGAATTTTACGACTTCTACATATACGCCACAGCTGCCAGCTTGATTTTCGGTCCGCTGTTTTTCCCAGCTTCCGTCAGCTCTTTGGAGCTAATAGGCGCTTATGCGAGCTTCGGCATCGCCTTTATTGCCCGCCCCCTCGGCGGAGCCGTTTTCGGACATTTCGGTGATCGGGTCGGCCGTAAGACCACCTTGATGGCATCGCTACTCATGATGGGGATCTCCACAGCGGCAATCGGCCTGTTGCCGACTTATGCAGTGGTTGGTTGGGTCGCTCCACTTCTTCTGTGCATGCTTCGGTTCGGACAGGGCCTGGCACTCGGCGGCGAGTGGACAGGCGCTGTTTTGCTGGCGCTGGAGAACGCGCCTCCTGGTTGGAAAGCTCGATTCGCTATGTTTGCGCCGCTCGGTGCACCGATCGGCTTCGTTCTAGCCAATGGATTATTTCTGTGCCTAACCCTCGCTCTATCACCGGAGCAGTTCGTCGACTGGGGGTGGCGAGTACCCTTCCTTGCTAGTGCTCCTTTGGTCGTTATGGGGCTTTGGGTCCGGTTCAATCTCGTAGAGACGCCGGAATTCCAGGAGGCAATGGCCGAGGCGCAGCCAGCAAACGTGCCATTGGTCGAGGTCCTTCGCGACCACATGGGCGCCGTCGTTGCTGGCGTTTTCGGCGTCGTCGCATGCTTTTCGCTGTATTACACCGTAACAGCCTTCGCGCTTGGCTACGGAACATCCACGCTCGGCTACTCTCGACCAACCTTCCTGATGGTCGAGCTGGGCGCAATCGGCTTCATGGCTGTCGCCATCGTCCTCGCTTGTTGGCTGTCAGATCGCATGGAGCCTGAGCGCGTTCTCATCTACGGCTGCTTCGGGACGATTGTCTCGGGTATTGCCTTGTCTCCAATGCTGGGCAGCGGATCGCTTTTCGTCATTTTCCTGTTCCTTGCGTTCTCGCTGTTTTCGATGGGCTTCGTGAACGGGCCGTTGGGAGCTTGGCTTCCAGGCCTCTTTCCGGCACGGGTCCGGTACACTGGAACGTCGATCGCTTTTAACATTGGTGGCATCATCGGCGGTGCTTTCTCGCCAGTGGCGGCCCAGGCGCTCGCTGATTACAGCGGTCTCGTGGCCGTTGGGTTCTATCTCGCCATCACCGGCGGAATGAGCTGGGTCGCGTTCGATGCCAGCGCAAGGCGCCGTACCCTTGGTGCGCTCGCGCAGAGTGAAAAGCGCTACCGTTCGATCTTTGAACAGTCGCACGTCTCGCTAGGTGAGGTTGAACTCGCCGAACTATATCAACGCATTGAAAAACTGCGGAATGATAGGGTCGATATCTCCGCACTTCTTGTGTCGGATCCTGGCTTTGGTAATGAATGCTCACAGCTGATACGCTTTGTTGACGTTAACGAAGCAACGGTCCCGCTACTGGGCTGCGCGTCCCGTCACGACGTTCTGGGATCAATTGACCGTTTCTTACCGCCTAGCAATGATCTCGCTGTTTCGATCGTTACAGCGATGTCGAACCAGGTTCATAATCTCGAGATCGAAACCAAGCTTTTGCGCCACGACGGGCGTGAAGTTATCGTGGTTTTCTATATCGCTTTCCCAGATGATGCCGCGGCATATGACCGTGTCGCCTGCGCTATGATCGACGTTACCCAACGCGAACAGGCGAAGGAAGCACTGCTCGTTGCCCAAGGCGAACTCGCACGCGCCAGCCGTGTTGCAACTGTCGGCGCAATTTCAGCATCGATTGCTCATGAGGTCAATCAGCCGATCGGTGCGGTTGTCATGTTTGCCCAAGCGTGCGTTCGATGGCTTCAAACGAGCCCGCCCGATCTTGCGGCGGCGACCAAGGCCGCGGAAAGAGCTGTTGAACACAGCGTCAGGGCTAGCCAGATTATCCAGAGAACCCGCGAGAGGCTGAAGGGTGGTGGCAAGCGGCCTGAGATCCTTGATCTGGGCGAACTCGTCTTGGATGTCGTGGGCTTGCTCGAGAGGGAAACGACCAGCAGCGCGACGACGGTTCGGATTGATTTCGCGAGGAGCGGCGCTGTGGTCGCCGATAAGGTCGAGCTACAGCAGGTCATCGCAAATCTGATCACGAACGGCCTTCATGCAATGAAGGATGTGCCTGACGCATCGCGCGAGATTACCCTGCAAATCCATGGCGATGACTCAGAGTTTTTAAAGGTATCGGTAAGGGATCACGGCACAGGCATAGATGAAGCAAATATCATGAAGTTGTTCACTCCGTTCTTCACAACGAAGGGTGATGGAATGGGGATGGGCCTCGCGATCTGCAAGACGATCGTTGAGGCTCATGGTGGGTCGTTGTCTGCTAGGAACCACGGCGAAGGTGGCGCGATATTCGAAATCGTCCTTCCAATCGCAACCTCAGGCGACCCCGCCGCGGCTTCCGAAATTGTGCAAATTCCCGCTCAATAGGGCGTTCAGGACCTTAATTTCTCTTAGCAAGCCTTAACTCGCAATATCGCCCCCGTTGCTCGATCGTGATGTTGTCGAGCCAACACGGATTGCAGCGACGGCGCACGGGCCAGCAAACCTAAGCGCCTTTTCTCCGCCAGATTGGTCGATCTCAACGCTGCGCCGGTCCTGAATGGGGTCGGGCAGCATCGCTCAATTTTCCAAGGAGAATAGCAATGAACCTTAAGGGAAACACGATTTTCATCACTGGTGGCGGTTCCGGCATCGGTCGCGGCCTCGCTGAAGCGTTCCACAAGCTCGGGAACCAGGTGATCATTTCAGGGCGCCGAAAGTCATATCTCGATGACGTCATCAACGCCAATCCCGGGATGGCGGCTTACGAGCTGGACATAACCGATGTCGAAAGCATCAACTCGGTGACAAAGCGCATTGTTGCGGACTACCCAGACCTCAACGTCCTGGTCAACAATGCTGGCATCATGCCGTTTGATGACGCCGCGCATCCCATCGAGGAGACAGTTCTCCAAAGCATCGTAAACACCAACCTTCTCGGTCCCATCCGGATGACGTCTGCACTCGTCGAGCATCTCAAGACGAAGGCAGACGCCGTGATCATCAACAACACGTCGGTGCTCGCCTACGTGCCGATCGCCTACAATGCCGTTTACTCCTCCACGAAGGCAGCATTGCACTCCTATTCGCTGTCGCTGCGTTTCGCACTTCGCGAGACCTCTGTCTCGGTGCAGGAGATCGCTCCGCCGTGGGTTGACACCGATTTGATCAAGAAGAGCGGTGATCCTCGGGCGATGCCGCTGGAAGCTTTCATCAACGAGACGATGGCGAAGCTTGCGAGTGAGTCGCCCGAAATTGTCGTCGACATGGTCAAACCGCTGCGCGACAACCCCGGTTCCGGCGAACACGTTTTCTTCACGCAGTTCAACCAAAGCCTGATCGACAATCCGATTCCGCGCTAAGTCTGATCGTCGTGTTTCTGGCGGGCGGTCGACCCGTCCGTCAGAGATCACCGAGGTCGAGAATCTCCCGTGCCTTCGCAATATCGGCGGTCAAATAGGCTCCGTCGACTCTATCGAGAGTGCTCTTGATCATGTTACGCGCTTTGATCTCCTGATTAGGCCCCGCCAGTTCATAGGCTGTGTTGGCCGCCCTCAGTTCCCAGAAGGGGGCTTCCATCCGACGTGCTTCATCCAGGGAAGCTTCCACCAGCGACTGGGCTAGAATTGGATCGGACTTGTTTAATACCTTGGCCTTTATCCGCAGTAGTTCTGGACGGCACCAGCCGCCTTCTCCTTTTATGCCTCGATCCAAGGCCTCTAACGGCGCCCGAACGCCCGCCAAGACGAGCAGGTATTCCAACCTCATTCCGACTGCCGAACGGAAAATTTCTTCGGTCTCTGGCTGTTGAATGCCATCAGAGATAAAGGACCGATAGGCAGCCACCCATAGCGACCATCTGTGGAGGTCATGCTTTTTGGTGAGTGTCTCGGCTATATCTAGATACTCACCCGCTCGCTTTTGATCGCCAGACAAGAACGCGATCGGCGATGCCGTCAAAAACAAAAGTAAACACGTTGATATCGAATAATCGAGAGCACGGGCCTCTTCCAAGGCGGAGTCGAGTTCCCCGAATGCTTCAGAGGTGTCACCCTGCAAGAATTTCACGAAAATGAGCACCGCTCGTGAAATGATGCGCTGATCGAAACCGACACCATCGTTTAGGGTCCGTCGCAGAGACCCCTCAGCATCCCGAAGAGATCCGTTCACATGTTCAGAGGCTAGCTTGAGGTTGCCATGGAAGAAGTATCCGTGCTCAAGCATCCGGCTGAAAGATCCCAACGACATCTGGGGAAAACGAATTCCGAGTTTGAGCGCCATATCAATAGCTTCAGCGTATCGCGCGTTTGAAACCCAAATGGAGGCTCGGCCCGCCGTAGCTCTTATGAATGTGGGCATGTCGCCCAGCGATTCCGCAATCTCGGCACTGCGATCGAATTCCTCCAAGGCTTCAGGGTCGGCAGGGTAGCCTCGGACGTGGAATAACGCTCCACCCCTCGATATCCGAAGCTCCATTTCGACGCGCGTCCCTACGTGCTGGGAACCTGGAAGTCTGGCTAAGGCTTGCTCGACCACCTTCGTCTGTTCGTTCATGAGGCCGAGTTGCGCCCACAGAACCGTTGACTTCGCCGAGAGACGGATCGCGAAATCGGCGTCGCGTTCATTGTCGAAGCTCCACTGTATCGCAGCCCGGACGTCATTAATCAGAGATGAGTAGCGTCGCATCCACTGCGGAGTGGCCAGAACCTTCCAATCGGCTTCCGCGCTTTGCAGCTCCTTTTCACAATAGACAGCGTGCGCGGATCTGATCGCATCCGACTGACCGCTCTTCTCCAGCTTCTCAAGACCATAGCGCCTGGTCGTTTCGAGAAGTCGATAGCTTCCGTCTCCGGCGCTCACGGATAGAAATGACTTCAGGAACAGACCGTCAAAAGCCTCGTAGAAGTCGTCCTCGGAGAGACGGCCTCCGCTAACAGAGAAAGCTGCATCCGACGAAAATGAACCGGCAAACACGGCAACGTATTCGAAAAGCGTTTTCTCTGTGGGCGTCAGGCTATCGAAGCTCCAGTCCAGCGTGGCTCGCAGGGTCTGTTGGCGGGGTGGGGCGGTACGGCGCCCCCGTCGCAACACGGTCAGCGGGTCATCCAGGGAGTTGGCAAGATTGACAAGGCCAAGGTGGGCGACGCGGGAGGCTGCAAATTCGATCGCCAACGGAATTCCATCAAGCCGCCTCACGATTGACGCAGCGGTCTCAAAATCCTCAGGCCGATCAAACCTGTCGACATCAGATGAAAGCATCATCCTGTCGATAAGGAGTTCCATGGCTGAAAAGGAGGACCAATCAGCGTTGGTGACGTCCTCCGGCGGAATGACCAGCGAGGGCAGTTGCCGGATCCTTTCGCCTGAAACGCGCAGAGGTTCACGGCTGGTAGCCAAGATCGAAACGTTAGGCGTAGCAGTCAGAATGTCTTCGGTCGAAGACGCGGCCTCCAGAATCAGGTGCTCGCAATTGTCGAAAACAAGCAGAACATTGCTATCTTCCAATGCCCGCAAGACGCCGGGCTCGGCATCGTCCGAAAACACTGTGACTCCAAGCAGCGAAGCAAGTGTCGGCATGATGAGCCGCCCGTCGGTGAGTGCAGCAAGATCTACAAACAGGACAGGCCGTGACTCGCTCAGGATCTCGCCAACAGCAAGAGCCACGGACGTTTTTCCAATTCCTCCGGCACCAGCGATCGTGACGAGGCGGTTCGAGGCCACAAGTCGTGCGGTCTCCTCAACAAAAGTCTCCCGGCCTATCAATCGTCCTGCAAGACGGGGCAAACTGCTTGAGATGTTCGCCTTTGGAACCGCAACCGGCTGCACGTCACTGCTGCTCTCACCATCTTCAACAGATTGGACCGGCATGACAAAGGCGTAGCCACGTCCAGGGATATTTTCGATATATCGCCCGGCCTCTCTATCCCCCAACAACTTTCGAAGCGTCACCATATGGACGCGCAGAGCGCCTTCGTCGACGGCCGTAGTCGTCCAAACGGCTTTAATCAGTTCATCTTTACTGATGATCTGCCCAGCTCGTGCAACTAAAACGGCCAAAATGTCGAAAGCACGGCCGCCAAGGTGAAGGATTTTCCCCGACTCGGAGAGGCTGCGATGAGCGATATCGAGTTCGAAACGACCAAATCTCAGTACAGTCATTAGTCGCGAGACCTGATCGGTCGAGAGACTACAAAAATGCGGTCGTTTTCACCTGCTGCTGAAGCTGAAAGGTCCAACGCTTGTACGGATGCCACTCTCATGCTCAGCCCATTCTTGATATCTGAATGGTCTATAAACCAACTGGTTCATGGGTTCAATGAACCTCTGCGTGAACAAGCGGGCTATGCGTTATACCCGCCGTCGACGTTCAACACGCTGCCTGTGATGAAAGAGGCGCTCGGCCCAGCAAGAAATGTGATTGCACTTGCAACTTCCGACGGCCTTCCAAGCCTCTTGAGGGCAGTTGACGCGCGTTCGGATTCGATGATGTCCGGTGAAACTGCAACGGCGTCGAATGCGATGGCGCCCATCTGGACGACGTTGATTGATATTCCGCGCGGCCCCAGATCATGCGCCGCGCCCTTGCAGAAGGCGGCCAACGCGGCGCGGGTTGCCGCAAAATCGGCGAGGCCAGGGGTTCCGACGCGATCAGCCAGGCTCGACCCAAGTGCAATAACGCGTCCGCCGTCAGTCATCACTCTGATCACGGCTCTTATGAGAGCAATATTGGATTTCACGTTCATGGAATATTGGAACTCAACTTGGTCCTCATCGAGGTCATCGTCGTCAACTTGCCATTGAACACGATATTCAGAGTTAGCAACCAAGACGTCAATCCTGCCGAATTCCGCCATCACCTGTCGAACCAGCTGGGTATGCTGTGTTGAGCTCGAATCCGTCGGCGCTCTAAACACGACGACTTTACAGCCGATGCCACGGAGTTCGTCTAGCAAAGCAGGCTCAACTTCCGTGTCGCGAAGCGTCAATGCCAGATTGGCGCCGCATCGAGCCAACGCGGTGGCTGTGGCCATGCCGACCCCTTCATTCGCTCGGGTCAAAAGCACTACTTGTCCAGCCAGGGGCCGGAGACTATCAGTCCGTCCATCCAAAGTGACGTCATTCTGTTGCATTTGGTGCTTGGAGCTCCCTATCCGCCTCGCTTCACATATAGGCTCGCCCTAGAACCGTTTATTGTATCATCGGGCGCCCACGCGAACCTTCAAGTAGCAGGCAACCGTGGTGGCGAAATCGGGGTTGTTACCGGAACGCGCTCCGGGTCGTTGACGCCCTAACATCTCTTAACATCGCTTAGCTCGTGTTACGGGGCAGCCTGCAGCTACCTTTCAGCCATCGAAGCAGAAAGGACACTGCCATGACACGAACGGTTTCATTCATACCATTCCTCGTAGGCCCGGGCGGTGAACGCGTCTGGGGTCTAGGACCTCAAGACACTGCAATCGATCTACGTCCGGAAAGTCGTGTTCGGCTCGCGGACATGGCCCACGGCTCCCTCCGAAATTCCCACAAGACCGTTGCGGGCCTTTCCGATTGGCAAAAGAACAAGGTTGTCCGCTATATTGATGAAAACATTGATGGCTGCATCCGTGTCCAGGAGCTGGGCGACCAGGTGCGCTTGAGCGCAAGCCGGTTCTCGAAGGGTTTCAAGGTCTCCTTCGGCCGCTCGCCCTACGACTACGTTTTGAGCCGCCGCGTTGATGCCGCGAAATATCTCATCTCTTCAACCGACGAACCGCTGAGCCAAATCGCCCAGGCATGTGGTTTGAGTGACCAGGCGCATCTCTCGAAGGTGTTCAAGCGTCTGGTTGGTGTCACCCCGCTCAAGTGGCGGCGCCTGAGCGCTGGCAAGTGCACCACTCAACACACTCCAGCTTCGTGGCGTCGCCTGGGCTCCGCAGACGTGCACGCATCCGCAAACGCCTGATTAGAGGCGCTTATCCCCTGACGAGAGGAACGAAAATGTCCAATGAATTTCTCATCAGCCGCCGCGATACGCTGCTGGCCGGTGCCGCCGTAACCGCATCATTTGCAGTCGGCTTGCCGCGAGAGACTCAAGCTGCAGCCAAAACAAAACAAGGAAACCATCACATGAACTTTGTCACGACCAAAGACGGTACCAAAATCGCTTACAAGGACTGGGGCAAGGGGCAGCCGATCCTTTTCTCGCACGGCTGGCCACTTTCGAGTGACGCCTGGGACGCACAGATGCTGTATTTCGGCATGAATGGCTTCCGGGTCATTGCTCACGACCGTCGTGGCCATGGAAAGTCTGATCAGCCCTGGACCGGTAACAATATGGATCAGTATGCAGACGACCTCGCTGAGGTCATCGAGCATCTCGATCTGAAGGACTTGGTCATGATCGGCCACTCCACCGGTGGCGGCGAAGTCGCGCATTACATTGGCCGTCACGGCACTAAGCGGGTTTCTAAAGTGGTGCTGGTCGGCGCAGTCCCGCCGCTGATGCTCAAGACCGATGCCAATCCTGAAGGCACTCCCATTGAAGCCTTCGACGGCATCCGAAAGGGCACTGCGACCGATCGCTCGCAGTTCTACAAGGATCTGACGATGCCTTTCTATGGCTTCAATCGCGAGGGCGCCAAGGTTAACGAAGGACTCCGTGAAACGTTCTGGCTGATGGGAATGGAAGGCGGAATCAAGGGCGAATACGATTGCATTCGCGAATTTTCGGAAGTCGACTACACCGACGACCTCAAGAAGATCGACAAGCCGACCCTCATCATTCATGGGGATGACGATCAGATCGTGCCGATCGCAGCAGCTGGCCTCAAGAGCGCAAAGATCGTCAAGAATGCGACGCTCAAGGTCTATCCGGGTGCGCCTCACGGTCTAGCTCAGACCCAGGCTGAGAAGTTCAATGCAGACGTGATGGCCTTCATCAAGGCAGCGTCGTAACTGCAGGCTGGCGCAGAGGCGATCCAAATGACTTCTATTTCCAGCGAACGCGCGGCAGGTCAGTCGCTCGCGCCAGCCTACATCATGGCATTAGGTACTTTTGCTATTGGCACGGAGGGGTTCATGATTGTTCCCCTTCTGCCAAAAATGGGCGAGGATCTTTCACTTCCAGTCTCGGCACTGGGTAGCCTGGTCACCGTCTTCACCCTTACCTTGGCGATCACATCGCCGCTCCTAACCATCCTGTTCGGAAGGGTCGACCGCAAACGTCTGCTCGTCCTGACCATGGCGGCTTTCGCGTTGGCTAATTTAGTGGCCTGGGCATCCCAAGGATACTGGGGAATTTTTTCTGCCCGTGTCCTGCTTGCCATGGCGGCGGGACTTTACACCCCGAACGCAAACGCCTTGATGGGCGCCTTAGTTGTGCCAGAGAAACGCGGACGGGCCCTTGCCATCTTGAATGGTGGTTTGACGATAGCAATCGCAATCGGGCTGCCTATTGGCTCACTCGTTGGAAACGCCCTTGGGTGGCGGGTGACTTTCCTTGGCGTCGCAGCCCTGTCGATCATCGCAGTGGTTGCGCTGGTTGCAAGGCTGCCTCGTACCGATGGCACCGAAATGCATGTTGCGTCGGTCTCCGACCGCCTCGCGATCGTTAAACGCCCCCTAGTCTTCCGGGAACTGGCTGTGATCTTCTTCTGGGCGCTCGGTACCTATTCGGTCTGGACCTACATCGCTCCATATCTGAACCAGGTCGATGGCCTCGGGCCAAATGGAATTAGCGCCGTTGTCTCGGTTTGGGGGATCGGCGCTGCAATCGGCATCGTACTTGGTGGCACCCTGAATGATCGCATGGGAGCAAGACCGGTCGTCGCCGCAAGCCTGACCCTCGCGGTGTTAGTTTTCCTCTCGCTTATATTCTTTGCAAGAGTTCTGACGCCCGATCAGGCCATTGCTCCGACGGTCATTGCGGTTGCTTTTTGGGGTATCGCGATCTGGGCGTTCTATCCAGCACAGATTGCCACATTGATTCAGGTCGGCCAGCCCGCGGTCCCAATCGCAGTCTCCCTCAGCACGTCGTTCATGTACCTGGGCTTTGCCGTGGGCAGCGCCATCGGATCCGCCGTGCTTTCGAGAGGCGGTGTTGGTGACCTGGGCATCACCGGCGTGATTGGGGAAGGTATCGCTCTTCTCATCGCTACCTACGCGAGTTCGAGGATTGGGCAGCCTCGAAGTGCAACTTAACAATCGAATTCAACAAGGGTGGCAAGATTGCTGCCCCTTTCGCCATTCCGATTTTCCGAAGGAGGGAACCATGGAAAAAATGAGGGCCGTTATGATTGCCGCGGGGGTGATCGTGCTTGGGGCCTCGTCGGTACAAGCCGATGGAGATCCAGACAAGGGCAAAAAGGTCTTTGCCCGCTGCAGTGCCTGTCACGCGACGACCGAGCAAAACAAGGTCGGCCCGGGTCTTTTGAATGTTGTCGGTCGACCCGCTGGAAGCATTGCTGGGTACAACTATTCCGCTGCGTTGAAAGGGTCTGGTCTCACTTGGGATGAGCCTACTCTCGACGCCTTCCTTAAAGCGCCAGCCGCCTTGGTCAAGGGGACCCGCATGAGCGCGTCAATCCCGAAAGACCAGGATCGAGCAGATGTCATCAGCTATCTGAAAACACTGACAGCGCAATAGAGAACCCAGGAAGGTTAGACCAATGAAGACGATCACCATCAACGGCAAAACACATGAAGTCGATGTTCCTGATGACATGCCACTGCTTTGGGTTTTGAGAGACGTGCTCGGCATGACCGGAACCAAATACGGTTGCGGTATAGCCCAATGCGGAGCATGTACCGTCCTGATAGATGACATGGCAGTTCGATCCTGTCAGACAACCATGGATATGATCGATGCTCAACAGATCACCACGATCGAGGGCATCGGTGAGACCGAAAATGGGCGCAAAATCCAGATGGCGTGGCTCGAAAAGGAGGTCGTCCAGTGCGGGTACTGTCAATCCGGCCAGATCATGTCGGCAACCGCGCTTCTTAATACCAATGCAAAGCCCACAGACTCCGACATCGATGAGGCAATGGCAGGCAATATTTGCCGTTGCGGCACTTATGTCCGGATCCGCGATGCGATCCACACGGCAGCGGCATAGAGGGGACGGACATGATCAACAATCTTCATTCCCGTCGCGGCTTCCTCAAAGGTACCGTTCTGGCGACCGGAGGTCTTGTGCTGGCGGTTCAACTGCCACGGATGGGGCGAGCAACCGGCGCAGCGAGTTCCTCTGAAGAGGCCGCCTTCACGCCCAACGCCTTCGTGAAAATTGATGAAAGTGGCATCACCCTGATCATGCCACACACGGAGGTAGGGCAGGGTATCTATACATCCAGCGCGATGTTGATGGCTGAGGAGCTCGAGCTACGGCTTGACCAGTTGAAAGTGGAAGCCGCTCCGCCGGACCTTTCGAAATATATGGATCCTATCCTGTACGACCAGGCGACGGGTGGATCGACATCCACGCGTTCCGACTGGATGCGGCTACGGCAGGCAGCCGCTACGGCGCGTATCATGCTTGTTGGAGCGGCGGCCGCCAGATGGCGGGTCGATCCGGCCCAATGTCGGGTCCACGAGGGGACGATCTATCACGACGCTACAAATCAATCGTCGACCTACTATGATATTGCCGCCGAGGCGGCAAAGCTGCCCGTTCCCGCCGACGTTCCATTGAAGGACCCATCTCAGTTCAAAGTCATCGGAACGCGAGCGAAGAGGCTTGACACTCCCGGCAAAGTCGACGGTTCGGTCGTCTACGGTATGGATATCAGGGTCCCCGGCATGAAATATGCGACGTTGGCGATATCTCCGGTGACCGGTGGCCGTTTCACAAAAATGGACGAAGCTGCGGCTCGCGCCGTGAAAGGGGTCCTCGACATCGTTATCGCAGATAATGCCGCTGTTGCGGTGATCGGCGAACACATGTGGGCGGCGAAGCAAGGCCTTGACGCCCTCAATATCGAATGGGACCCGGGTGAAAACGGCGCCGTCACCGTGGACACTATTGTTGCCAAGATGGACCAGGTATCGCAACAGCCGGGGGTCGTCATCCGCGACGAAAATAATGCGGTTGAGGTAGTAGCAAACGCTCCAACAAAGCTTTCGGCGGTTTACCGTTCGCCGTTCCTGTCGCATTCACCGATGGAGCCCTTGAATTGCACCCTGCATATTCAGGACGATCGGGCAGAGGTCTGGGTAGGCACACAGGTGCCTGTCCGCACACAAAAGGCGGTCGCCGACATCACAGGGCTGCCGGTCGAAAAAGTCACCGTGAACAATCAGCTGATGGGTGGAGCGTTTGGACGCCGGTTGGACGTCGATACGATTGAGCTGGCGGCCAAGCTCCTGAAGGACATCCGCTACCCGGTCAAACTGGTCTGGACGCGCGAGCAGGACATGACCCACGACTATTACCGGCCATATTACTACGACCGGGTGGCGGCAGGCCTCGACAAGGACGGCCGCTTGATTGGCCGCACGCATCGGGTGACCGGGTCCTCCATTTTTGCACGGTGGGCGCCAGCAGCGTTCAAGAATGGCATCGATCCTGATGCCGTCGATTGCGCGTCGGAGACCCCCTACGATGAAGAGGCCGTTTTTGCGGATTATGTTCGCGACGAGCCAGCGGGTGTTAATACCAGCTGGTGGAGAGGTGTCGGGGCATCGCACAATCTTTTTGTAGTCGAGAGCTTTGTGGATGAGATGGCGACGGCGACAAAGCAGGACCCGCTTGAGTTTCGCCGGAAGATGCTCACGAAGAATCCGCGAGCACTTGCGGTACTGAACCTTGCTGCGGAGAAAGCGGGCTGGGGTCAATCATTGCCGCCGGGAAGGGGCAAGGGCATCAGCCTTCAAGTGGCTTTTGGAAGCTATCTCGCGCACATCCTGGAAATCGAGATTACCGATGAAAAGGAGGTGCGCCTCCTTCGCTCGGTTATCGCGGTTGATTGCGGGGTTGTGATCAATCCAGACACCGTTGTCGCCCAAATGGAGGGTGGAGTGATCTTTGGTCTGAGCAGCGCGATGTTCAACCAGGTCACCTTCACTGATGGAGCTGTCGATCAGACAAACTTCGACACCTATCGGGTACTTCGTATCAACGAGGCACCCAAGGTCGAGGTCTATCAGATCAAGAGTGGCGAAGCGCCCGGAGGTGTCGGCGAGGCAGGAACGGCCGCTGCAGCCGGGGCACTTGCCAACGCGATCTTTGCCGCAACTGGCAAGCGGATTCGCTCCTTACCGCTTGCCGAGGCACTTGCCTAGTGTCGCAAGACTGCAGGCCGCGCCGTCGAGCGCGGCCTGCAACACCCTCGACGAACATTCTGGAGATTGGAAATGGATCCTTTGCGATTGGCGGAGGAGTGGTTTCTTTCTGGCCGACAGGTTGCTGTCGCGACAGTTTTGAAGACATGGGGATCTGCACCGAGACCAGTCGGCAGCTGTTTGGTTATCGATCAGGAGGGCAACTTTGAGGGGTCAGTCTCGGGCGGCTGTGTTGAGGGCGAGGTCATCTCGCAAGCGATTTCGGTGATTGAGACCGGCCGTCCCACCCTTCTTGATTTCGGCGTGGCAGACGAAACAGCGTGGCGAGTCGGCCTTTCATGCGGCGGCAGAATCGAAGTCTTTGTGGAGAGGGTCGACTGATGCAATTCTCCGAACTTACAAAGACAAACAAGCTTAGGGCCAGTCGAACGCCGATTGTTGAGATCGTCGATTTAAGATCGGGCAACCAAACTCTTCATCTGGATCGAATTCCAGAGAACGATCCCCTCCGCGTTGAGATCGAGATCGCCTTGATTGACGGTATCTCTCGCCGGGTCTCGGTGGGAACGGAAAACTACTTTCTCAGAGTTCACGTCCCCAAAAGGCGCATCGTCGTCGTCGGGGCCGTCCACATCACTCAGCACCTCGCTCCAATGGCATCTGCAACAGGCTTGGAAGTTTTAATCATCGACCCTCGTGAAGCGTTTGCTTCCGCCGCGAGATTTCCCGATGCGACGATATATTCGCTTTGGCCGGAGGAGGCGTTCGCTGCCATTCAACTCGATAGATCGACCGCAGTTATTGCGGTCACCCACGATCCGAAAATCGATGACCCGGCGATTGTTGCAGCGCTCTCGCACGGTTGCTTTTATGTCGGCGCCCTCGGAAGCAGAAAGACACACGCTGCTCGTCTTGATCGATTGCAAAGTCACGGGTTCTCTCGTGAGCAACTACTGCCTATCCGGGCGCCAATCGGCTTGGACATCGGTGCTCGCACGCCAGCGGAGATCGCTGTGTCGATCCTCGCCGAAGTCATCGCTTTTCAGACGGGCAGGGTAGGTAGGGAGCTGATCTGATGTTCGGTATCATGGAAACCAGAACAGCTCTCGGAGCTATCTTGGCACACAAGGTCAGTGCGGAAGGCAGAACTTTTCAAAAAGGACATAAGCTTACCCGGGAAAATCTGAGTTTCCTGGGCTCTTTAGGAATCTCACAGGTCACGGCACACCGTATCGAACCCGACGAGGTTGACGAGGAGAGTGCGGCAGATCTTGTTAGTAGGGCGATTGGTGCAGAGTACATGAGAATTGCCCCGGCCGTGGGTGGTCGGATGAACTTCTACAGCCAGGCGGATGGACTGTTCGTCGCCGACAAAAAGTTGGTCGACATATTCAACAGCATTGACCACGCCATCACGTTCGCCTCCTTGGCAGATCGCATTTCCGTAAAGGCGGGAGAAATGATCGCTACCGTGAAGATCATTCCGCTCGCAGCCCCAAGGTCGGCGGTCGAAGCTGCAGCGTCGGTCGCAAAGATAGGATGCATGATCAAGGTCATGCCGTTCCGTCGCCACACGGTCAGTTTGATCGCCACTCAGTTGCCCAGCCTATCCGAAAAAACGATGAGCAAGACAGCTCGCATTCTTGGTGGGCGGCTCATGGAGAGGAACAGCCTCCTTCTGCCCGAAACACGGGTGGCTCATTCCGCGGAGGCAGTTGCCGCGGCTTTGAAAGTAGAGGTCGAGACGCGCCCGCGCAGTGACCACATGATTGTCATCTTTGGGGCTTCCGCAGTTGTCGACAAAAACGACGTAATTCCGGAGGCCATACGCTTGGCAGGTGGTGTGGTGGAACGCGTCGGCATGCCTGTGGACCCAGGCAATCTCCTGGTTCTCGGCAGGGTCGGCGATATTCCTGTGATCGGTGCGCCGGGTTGCGCTCGCAGTTCGTCTGAAAACGGACTGGATTGGGTCCTGGATAGGTTGATCGCGGGCGATCACCTCGATGGCCTGGATATCAGTCGGATGGGGGTAGGAGGTTTGCTCAAGGAAATTTCGGCACGCCCGCAACTCCGTGAAGAGCCAGCTCGGGGCGCTCATTTTCTGGATGAAGAGTCGGTAAGCGCACAATTGCGCGAACGTGAGAGAACCATATGAACATCCAGCCAACGGAAATTCAAGCAAGCACCTCCGGGACAATCCGCGCAATCGAGGCCGAAGCATGGATCGACATGCTGGATGCCGCACCGCCGTTGGCTCGGAAGCAGTTGGGAATCGCGACTTTCCGGAGCGACAATGCGTGCTTCCTAGCCTGTCGCGAGCTTCCTGCCGTGCCCTTCAATCGCGGATTTGCCGTTGGACCGCAGTGGTCGGCTAACGATAAGGAGATGATGGAAGGGTTGCGATGGCTAGATCGCAACGCATCGAAAACATGGGTAATTCAAGTTGACGAGGAGGGCTTCAACGCTTCCAGTGCCGCTCTGCTACGAATGGGGATCGTCCAGGAGGACAGTGGTTGGATAAAATTCTTCTCCAGACCGGTCGATCACATTGTGCCGAACGAACCCCGGATCGAAATAGCCGACGGCGGCCGCAAGGCGACCGACTTCGCCAACGTGATCAACGCGGGGTATGGCTTTCCAACGGCGACCTTCGAGTGGTTCAAGGCGCTTGCCAACCGGGACAGGTGGACCTGCTATGTCGCATACGTTGATGATGAGCCTTGCTCAGCAGGAGCGGCTTTCGTCGGATCTGCTGGGGCATGGTTCGGCATCGATGCGACTCTTGCCACCGCGAGGGCGAAGGGCCTCCAGTCAGCAGTGATAGCGCGGCGTTTACGCGATGTCAGGGACAAGGGAGCCGTCATCGCAATGGCCGAGACTGGTCGACCTGCGACCGTCGATAGTCCATTGGGCACGAGCTTCAGGAATTATCAGCGGGCGGGCTTTGAGGTTCAGCACTATTCGGCGAACTTCGCTCGGGATCCGAACGTCCTGCGCGGTGCAACGCCCGTTTTGATGATGTAGTGAAGAAGCGCAACCTGATGGTACGCTTCTTCTTCGGCCGATAATTACTGGGCGGGCTGACGCATTGGCTTCAGGGCCACCGCCCACTTGTGCAGTTCTCCCAGGAGCGTGGTCGTTCCAGAGGTGACTGCTTCGTTAGGCGTGAAAATGCCTTCGTCATTGATGAATTGGGTATAGAAAGGCACGGGAACCGGCTGGTTGATTGCCACCACGTTTACGTTTCCTAGCAACTGACGAAGTTCCTGGGCGCCGCGTAGGCCGCCTGAAACGCCGCCATAGCTGACGATTGCTGCTGGCTTATATGTCCACTCGTGGAAGAGGCACTGGATTGCGTTCACGAGAGCTGCCGAAACGAAGTAGTCATATTCCGGTGCAACAAACAAAAACGCGTCAGCTGAGGCTACGCTTTCGCCCCACCGCTTCGTATGCTCGTGCTCATACTTGCGCATTGCAGGATGGGCTGGTTCATCCAGAAGCGGCAGCGCGAAATCTGCGAGATCCACCAGCTCGGCGTCGAACTGGCCGTGCTCCTTGGCGAATTGTTCGACCCATTTTGCCACCGTCGGACCGTTGCGGCCCGGGCGAGTGCTGCCGATTATAACGTTCAACTTAAGTGCCATCTGGTTACCTCTCTGGCGTCAATGGGCCCTAAAGGTCCGGTTCGGATTTTCTGACGTGCGGGCTCGCTAAAGAGGATGCTGTAGAAACCAAGGGCTTCTTCCAGCTCCGCCTGTTCGTAGCTAAAATGCGAGCGAACTACCTTGTCGAGGACGTCAAACGTCGTTTTGGCTGCGGAGAAGGTGTCGGGACCGGGTTGCGTGAAAATCAACGCAACATTGGCCGAGAGCTCGTCCAGGATCTGGCCAATTATCCAATGCTCGTCTGCAAGGCGTTCAACAACTCGCTTCAGTCCCTCGGCGCCATTCGCATGGAGAATCGGAAAGAATTCTTCGTCCTCTGCTCGGTGGTGAAAATCCAGGAACTGGCATTCGCGGCCGCACAGATTGCCGAAAGCTCTGTAGTTCTTCAAAAGCTCGAGCGAATCGATGTGCCCGGCCCATTCTCCAGCAGCAATTTCACCAGCTTCGACCATGTCCATCATCGCCTTGGTCTCGTCCAGAGCAACAACGTGCATTTCGTGAATCATCGCCAGCTTCTTGCCTGTCGTTCGATGTGCGAGCGTCGCGCCGGGAATTGGTGGGGCCTTTGGCCGTGTTTTATCGTCGAGAAGATCGAACACTTTCATGAAATTCACTGCCGTTCATTTCGTCATTGAACCAGATGGTGCAGTTCCCCTGCAACCAACATTCGGAGGGTCGGTATCCAAATGATCCCATTGTATCGCTGGGAAACTAGAACCATATTTAGCCCGTCTTGATTAACCCGGGGGGCGCTGTGACGGCGCGGAGCAAGAAGTGGTTGCAGGCGCCTTGGCGCCTGCATTAACGGTAATAGCGGTCATTTTCTTACTCCCATGGTGCTTTCGTCAAGCGAGGGCGAGACGGTGTTGACGGCTTCATCAGCGGCGCCAGCAAGCGCCTGGCTCATTTTGAGGATGACGGCTTTCGCATCCAATTCGTGCCGCTCGGCGACGAAAGACGGCTCGTTATACGAAAGCCAATGTCCGTCGGGGGTGCTCCAAGCCAATGCCTTCAGCGGCAGATCGATGCCCGCCCGCTGGTCGCGCTGGAGCAATTGGGTACCGACTTTGGGATTGCCAAATATCGTCAGCAAAGTGGGGCCCAACTGCAATCCCACGGCTTCCGCGTCGGCAGCGAAGTCTATTCGAGCAAAAACCTTCATCCCGCGTGCGACAATCGCTCGCTCGAATGCCGCCATAGTATCGGCTGGGCTGGTACGGGCCTTCAGAACAGTCAGCCCCGGCGTCATGTGAGCTTCTCCTGAGAAGAGCCAGCGAGTGCGGCGTTTCCTGCAGGCTCAGTGGTGGAGCCGAAGGCGATACTATTGATGCCGATCGCCACGACCATCCCCATCACCTGGGCCGCGACGAAAGCGATGGCAGTCATGGGTGTCAAGGCAACAGGCCCTGAAGCGAATGCGGCAGCTAGCGTCACCGCTGGGTTGTCATAAGAGGTGGATGGAGTGGCGAGGATCGCGGCGACCAACCAAGAGCCGACTGCAAAGGGGGCGGTGTCCCATCTGCTGCTTCGGGCGCATCCGAAGACGACTGTCATAAGTCCAGCAGAGGCTACTAGCTCGCTGAGGAGCATGCCGAAGGAGGGAAATTCAGGAGAGACCATCCGAAACGGGCTTCCAAACATCTGTCCAGCTACCAATGCCCCGACAACGCCACCAATTATTTGAGCGATGACGTAGCCTATGGTGCAGTCGCCCTTGCGCTCGCCCCCAAGCCACTGTGCGAATGTTATTAGCGGGTTGTAATGGCCGCCGGAAACCTTCCCCAGGGCAACGATCAGGCCAACCAGGGATCCAGCGATCGCAATCGCAATTATGAGCGATGCTGCCAACGGCTGAGCTTTCGCGAACGTCGAGACCGCGAGGCCAGACCCGACCATGGCAATCGCAAGAAGCCCGGTTCCCACGCTCTCCACAAAGGCCCGTCTAAAAAGAGATAGGGCGCGGTCGCGTTCGAAAAAGCACCGGACGTCTATGGAGAGAGAGGTCTCGGCCATTTTAGGATGCCGAGTGTTGACTTGCGAGCCAACGCCCTTCGACCTCTTCCATTGTGACTGCGAGTTCACCGGGCGTCAGAATACCCTTCTGGAAGAGGATATTGGCAAATGCGACGATCCATCGCTCATAGTAGGAGAGCTTGCCGACCATTTCAGAGCCGAGTGCCTCAACACCGCGGCGCTTTTCCTCGGTGTTGATTATTTTGTGAAAGTCGAGGACGTCAGCCAGAGCATGGCAACGCTTCTCCCAAGGAAGTAGCTCGTGCTCAACGCGTTCGACTTTTCCGGCAGACTCGCCACCGATATCGTTCGGTAGTTTTTTGACGAGTAGTTCTGAGCCCATCACGCGGCCTCCTTTTCGTAGCGTACAGGGATCACGCCGATCATCGCGTCGCGTGTGACGAGGTCGGCGAGCTCTTCTTCGCTCAGAGCTTCTGTTCCAACAGGGCGCAAAGGCAGGACCAGGTATCGGATGACAGCCGTGGAGTCGCTGACGCGGATCTCAACGTCGTCCGGGATGTGAGTGCCGAACTCCTCCAGCACCGCTCTCGGTTCGTGGACGGCGCGAGCTCGGTACGGCTTCAGTTTGTACCAGTCTGGTGGCAGACCAAGGACGGGCCGGGGATAGCAGGAGCACAAGGTGCAGACGATCAGATTGTGGACGTCCGCCGTGTTCTCAAGCACGATCAGTTGGGTATCGTCATAGAATGTGATGCCCAGTTCTTCGCAGGCGGTGCGTCCGTTTTCCAGGAGCCGTTCCTTGTAAGCGGGATCCATCCAAGCCCTGGCGACGACCTTGGCGCCGAGTGCGGGAGTTCGAGAGTCGAGGACTTCGATCTGCCTTCTGATCTCGTCGGCACCGAAAAGCTTGCGCTCAACCAGCAGTTCTCTGACTGCGGTTTCCATTATCTCGTAGTATCCAGGATGCTCGTCGGCCGTGATAGCCTCGTGAGGGTGATCATGATCATGATCATGATCGTGGCCGTGGTCGGTCATCTCAAATCCTTTCCAGCCAATTTTCGAATATCTCAATTCTCAAGCCGTCGTTGGGCGAGCCCACGTAGTCGGACCAAATCTCCGTCATCGGGATGGCGATGCGGTAGTAGTGCCCTTTGGAACCGGCGTTGCGTCCATAGGCCTCTTCTTCGTTATCGACGGCCATCGTAGGGATGACTGCCTCTACGGTTCCGAGTTTCCCGCGCAGGTAAGTTGGCATGCGGTAGTGCCCAACAGGCGAGCGGGTAGCGATCGTTACGCGATCGCCTGGCGCGAAAGCGGGTACCTCGCCTAGCGCTGGCACAACTCCGCCGATATGCGTTGCCGCAGTCTGCATAAGGATTCTCCTTGAGAGCAATTGGCTTCAAAATGACTGAGCGCGAGCCACATTCTTGTAAGATGCTGTCGCCGCGGAATTCGGATCACAAAGTGGGTGAAGAACGTCGGCAACTCAAACTTGCACGCTCCATTTATACCGACCTGTAACCGTCCATGATCCAGCTTGAGACCAGTCGTGCATAGTCCGCCGAGGCATCTTCCCAAACGAAATGACCTGCCTCGACGATCTCGGCCCGGCTGTGGGGAAGAAGTCCTGCCAGGAAGTCCCCATTTGATGGGGGAACAAGCGGGTCATCTTTGCCGGAAATAACCAAAACTGGCGTCTGAATGTCGGGAAGGAGCTTTTCGAGCCGGGGCAAATCGGTGGAATAGGCCCGAACGAAATCTGCAGCTTCGTTCCAGCGTTGGCCCTCAGAAGACAGTCGGTAGTCTTCGAGGATCTCCGTTGGAACTGTAACTCTCGCTGAACCTGAAACGAATTTCACGACCTGTTCGCCGCCGTCCGAGCCGACATATGCGGCTTTTTTCGATGCCACCACCTGTGCCAACGACTCGCCCAGCAGGGTCATGCTGGCGCCTCCGCTGCCTGCAACGATGCTCTCGAAAAGGTCTGGCCGTTTGGATGCGGCGAACAGCGCGGCCAAGGTACCCACGTCGGGTGCGATAACGTGCGCCCGGTCGATTCCGAAGGCAGCCATGAGTTTTATCACGAAATTACCCATCGCGTCCGGCGACATCAAATCTTCCCGGGCTTGAGATTGACCGAATCCCGGGAGGTCTACCGCGATAACGGATCCGAGCTTGCAGAGGTCCGACCAAACGCGATTGAAAGCAAAGATACTCTCCGGCCAGGGAGCCGTCAGAAGCAACGGGATGCCATTTTCCTTCCCCGCCTTCACGTATCGTACCGACACGCCATCGACGGACAGGTGGTCGATCTTCTCTTTGATAAAGATGCCGTTAGCCATGTGAATACTCCTCATTTTCGGCACCTTGGCCGCGACTGAATTCCCCCCAAACTCGCAGGTGAGCCCGCTCCGGTCTTTGACGATCCGGCTTTTGTTTTGAGGAGGGTATGCTTGTCTCGGCGCTGGTGGCTATGAACGCTTGGTCGCGGCTAGAGATCGAATTTTACAAGACCGCGTTCTGAGATTTCAGCTTCATAGGGGCATCAACGTAACGAGGTGCACCATGAATTCGGTCGACAAATTCAACATTTTGATCTTTGGCGGTGGCAAAGCTGGCAAGACGCTGGCCATGGACCAAGCGAAGGCGGGCAAGAAGGTAGCGGTCGTTGAGGCGGGTCTCATTGGTGGCTCGTGCATCAACATTGCTTGCATTCCCAGCAAGACACTTATCCGTAGCGCCGAAGTCGTGCATTCGATGAAGGGAATTTCCGAGTTCGGGATCACGGCCGACAACGTCCGTAGCAGTCTCGATCTTGTTCGCGATCGCACCGCGCGTGTCGTGGCGGAGATGGTTGCCACAAACCAAGCCGGTTTCGACGCAAGCGGCTTCGATCTTGTCTTGGGCTGGGGTAAGTTCATCGCCCCGAAAACAATTCAGGTTGAGACCGCGTCTGGAACGAGAACTGTTTCGGGAGAACAAGTTTTTATCAATTTGGGAACGACAGCAGACGTACCAGATCTTCCGGGTCTCGCGGACGCAGCTCCGATCACCCACGTCGAAGCTCTGCAGCTTGGCGACCTTCCTACGAAGTTGATCGTAATCGGCGGTGGCTACATTGGAATGGAGCTGGGCCAAGCGTTCCGTCGCCTGGGTTCAGAAGTCACCATACTGGAGCGGGGACCTCGGCTTGCTCCGCGGGAAGACATAGACGTCAGCGAAGGCATTCTGAAGATCCTCAGTGGCGAGGGGATAGAGGTGGCGCTCAGCGCCTACGACCTCTCCGTTAGCGGGCGCTCAGGCGAGAGTGTCACTGTTCGTAGCGCGGATGGTCGAGTATTCGAGGGATCGCACATCCTCGTGGCCTCGGGCCGACGTCCCCGAACAGCGGGCATCGGGCTCGAACTGGCAGGTGTAGAGGTCGACGATCGAGGTTTCATCAAGGTTGACGACCATCTTCGGACGACCGCCGACGGCGTCTGGGCGATGGGTGAAGTGGCCGGAACTCCTATGTTCACCCACGCGTCCCTCGATGACTACCGCGTGGTCAAGAGCACGATGACGGGCGGCAACCGAACCACAAAGGGTCGAATGATCCCATACTGCGTCTTTATCGATCCGGAATTTGCTCGGATCGGGATGAACGAAGCGGAAGCGCTCAAGGAAGGCATTGGGTACCGCGTCGCGAAGCTTCCGATGGATGTCGTGCCGCGAGCAAGAACCCTCTCACAACGCAAGGGGTTCATGAAAGCGCTCGTCGCGGTCGATTCCGACGAGATCCTTGGTTTCAGCATGCTCGGCGTGAACGCAGGCGAAGTAATGAGCGTCGTTCAAATGGCGATGCTCGGTGGTCTGCCCTTCATAACGCTTCGCGACGGGATATTCGCCCATCCAACCATTACCGAGGGGCTGAATATGCTGTTTGCGAACGTATCGGCATCAGCTGTTGTTCGCAAAGCCGCATGACATCGATTTAATAGGACAGAGATCAATGACCTTGGAAAACGCTACAAACACCGAGACGAAATACGCAGACTTGGACGGGCGACGCATTGCCTACCGTTTGATCGGGCAGGGAACGCCACTCGTTCTAGCGGTCCGTTTCAGGGGGACACTTGATGCCTGGGATCCCCTGTTTCTCGACGAGTTGGCCAAGGACTTCACTGTTATCACCTTCGATTATACCGGCTTGGGTGCATCCACTGGAGAACCAACCTACGACAGAGCATCGCTGGCGAAGGACGCCAAGGACCTGATCGATTTTCTTGGATACAAGAAGGTTGTGATGGGCGGCTGGTCGCTCGGAGGTGTCGTAGCTCAAGTCTTCAGCCTGACGTATCCGGAACTGGTCTCCCATCTGGTTTTGATCGGAACTGCCCCTCCAGGCCATTCCAAGATCAGCGGAGACCCACTCTTCATGAAGACCGCCATGAAGCCTGTAAACGACCTCGCCGACGAAGCAATCCTGTTTTTCGAGCCTGAATCTCCCCGGAGCAAAGAGGCTGCACGATTGTCTCACGAACGTATAGCTGCTCGAAAAAATGACCGCTCGCCCATGATTCAGGAGGCAACGTTCATGAAGCTTCTGAGTGAAGCAAAGGACCGTACCACCATGTTCCCGGACCCGAATGGGCAGCAGATGGAGGATATGGCCGCTGGACGCCATCCGGTCCTCGTCATCAGCGGCGACCACGACATCGCCTGCCCGGTCGACAATTGGTTCGAGGTATCGACCTTCTGGCAGTCGCTTCACATCGTAACAGTGCCGCAGGCCGGTCATGCACCCCAACATCAGGTGCCTGAATACGCTGCGGAAGTGATCGCGTCCTTCGTCAAGCGAATCCGATAATCAACGCTTGCTGTGAGCTTCTAATCGCCCTTCTTACCACCATGGAGACTTAAAATGCCGTTCCGAGCTGTCCATTTAGCTCACCCTGGCTTTGCCATTGCTATGCCGTTGCCAGAGGTGCCAAGCACCTCGCGATGCATCCGCCTTCAGATTAATCCAAGTCTTGACGCCGTTGCCACCGCTTGTGTGCGCGTTACCGCATCGAGCTTTTCCATGGCGGCCCTGAGATAGCCATCGATTGTGTGATTGGAGAGCGCAAGTATTTGCCCGATTTCGCGGCTCGTTTTACCCGCGCTGGCCCATCGGAGGCATTCTCTCTCGCGAGGTGTCAAAACGTCATTTGCCCGCGAACGCGAACTATATGAGTCTACCGCTCCCATAAGCGCCATCATAAGCATCGCCATCTCTTCGTGGCGGTCGATCTTTCGCCGACCAGACATTAGACAAACGTAACGTCGCTGTTCTGAATCTGAGAGTGCAACCGCGAACGTGAACGAGAATCCCTCGTTGATGAAAATCCCGTCTTGAGGTCTGTGATCAGGGTGAGGGGCTCGGGCGAGAAGTAGTGGTATCGTCGGCACTGGAAGGACGGTCCGCTCAAGCCTCCTGATAAGGGGGCTTTCAGTCAATAGGTTTCGAGATTTGTAGGCGTTCAGCAGATCGGTGGGCCAGTTGGTCGCCAGAACGTTGTCGGCAAACAGTGGGCGCCCTGGCGCCGGGAAGGTCCCGAACAGAAAGTAACGAAAGTTATAGCCCTTCAACATCGAGCGGAAACGCGATTGCAAGGCGTTAAGCCGGGCAATCTCGCTTACGATACGAGCTGGATCAGAGCTCTTGGTCTTTCGATGTTCCCAACGAGCAGGCATCTTGCTAGCCGTCGACGACCTCAGTCTCTGGTCTGTCGGTGCCAAGGGAATATTCGCGATGCCATTTGCCGTCGGTCGTCTCAAAAGCAATTTCGGTGTCGCGGCCTGCTATCTGCTGTCGCTGCGCGGCAATCCTTGCAGCCTCCAAGGCATCGTCATGTGTATTGAAGGGCTCTGACCAAACGTCATCAAGACGGTACGCAAAGCCACCGTCATGGGGGCCAATGTGATAGGTGATATGCATTCGAAATTCTCTCTAAGTCGCTGGAAGTCATCGCCGATTAATGAAGATGGTCTCGGTAGCGGGCGGGAACCTGGGTGTGGTGCGCACCTGCCTTTCCGAGGATTGCATCGAGCGCGATTGAGAACACTGCTGACCTGATGATCAGCAGTAGGGAACCCGTCGAATAGCCACCTCTGAATATGCTGTTGATCGTGTCGCATTTGCTAATCCGGATCGAGTGGCGATCCGATAATGCGCCGCGGATGCTTATACGATCTTGTAAGTTTCGGCTGTGACAGATGGCTGGAGACTACGCGAATTTACGTGCTTCAGAGACGTCCAAGGACAAAGCTTCACCCTCAAAAAAGGAAAGTGTCTCCGCTAGCCTCTCGCGCTCTGTCTGACCATGAGGTTCCGCCGCATGTTTTGCGAGACTGGTCGCTGATCTAAGTTCCCAAAACTTTGCGCCTTGTTCGGTTGCAAGATCGTATCCACGACGTATCAGTTCCCGGCCATCTTGAGCATTTTCAAGAAGAAGTCGCTCTCCCTTCAATCGGTACAATTCCGCACGGCACCACCCTGCGTTCTTTGAAAGCGCACGATCCAACGTCTCGTCATCGGCGAGGTGACCGCCTGCCATAAGGCAATTTTCGAACCGAGCACCCTTCGCATTCCTGAGGCTTTGATTAAACTCGTCCGAGTTGCCCGACTGGACGGCTTTAGCGACATGATGGAACGTCGTGGCCCATTCTTGCCACCGAAGGAGCGAGTTCTTCGTTGCTTTTTCGGCTAGATGGTTGAGAAGCCGAACTCCGAGATCATGGTCTCCCATGCCAAACGCAGTTGGACATGCGGAAACCGAAAGGAAGAGGCAGTACGAGATGGCGTGATCTAATGCGCTAGCTTCGTCAAATGTCGAGGCAAGCAAGGTCCTCGCCTCTGAAAGCTTTCCCTGAACCCACAGAGTCTTGACGACCGTCGATAAGGCACTGATGCGCTGATCATAACTCGCTCCGTTGTTGAGAGTCCCGCGGACACCTCCCCTTGCGAGTTCGAGTGCAATTTGCGCGTGTGTCAACCCGGCATCAAAGTTTCCTATGTAATGGAAGTTGTGAGCAAGGAGGCGGCTCGCTGCATTCGGCAGTACGTTCCCAAAGAGGTCGTTGAAACGGTGCGCAAGTGATATCGCCTCGACGTAGTCACCATTCATGGTGTGGATTGCCGTCATTCCTCCGACCGCGCGGAGCGTGTTCATGTGGTCACGCAAATTCTCGGCAATGGATTTGGCTTTGGAAAACTCTTGGATTGCTTCCTGGTCACGTTCCGAACTCTTGATGTGGTATAGGGTGCCGCCATGAGAGACCCGTAAGTTCATCTCAGTAAGTGCGTCGACCTCGTCTAGCTGATCGAAGTAGGCGAGGGCGCGTTCGAGGTGCGTGAGCTGCTCAGCCATCAGGCCAAGCTGGGTCCAAATGATATTGGAACTGGCCACAAGCTCAATTCCGGCTCGCGTCTCGCCGTCCTTGGAAAATGCCCACTCTAGTGCGCTCCGGAGTTCGTGAACCAAGCCTCCGTGTTCGTTGAGCCAACTACCGGTATCCAGAACAGTCCAATCGCGCTCAGCTTCAGCAAGCCGAACGCGGCAAAGCTTGGCGTGAGCCAATTTGCAGGATTGATCAAAACCGGAGTGGGCGAGTTTGGTCGCCGCATATTCCTTTGTGGTGACCAAGAGCCGATAGTTGCCGCCTGCGCCGGAGACGTTGAGCAAAGACTTCAGAAACAACCCGTCAAAGGCATCGTAGAATTCTTCGTCGGAGACATCATCAGCAGCAACCCACCTTGCCTGGTCCGCAGTGAATGTACCAGCAAAAACAGAAAGCCGGTCTAACAGGTCCTTTTGGGTGGGCTCTAGCGTGTTGTAGCTCCAGTCCAAAGCGGCTCTTAGCGTTTGTTGACGGGGCGGTGCGGTACGACGACCTCGCCGTAACAGAGCCAGCGGGTCCGCGACCGAGCGATGAAGACTTTCGAGATCCATATCGAACGCTCGCGCAGCTGCGAGTTCGATAGCCAAGGGTATGCCATCGAGCCTGCGGACGATATCGGCCGCCAAAGTCATTGCTTCGGGGCGTGCAAAGTCACTTTCATCGGCCACGAGGCCTGCGAGAGAAATGAAAAGTTCTAATCCAGCATATTTTGATGGGTTTACGGCCGATGAACCCTCAGGGGGAACCTCCAAAGGTGGAAGTTGCCGCACGCGCTCAAGAGACGCCCGCAATGGCTCCCGGCTTGTCGCCAAAATAGTGGTCAATGGCGAAGCCTTTAAAATTTCCTCGGCGGCACGAGCGGCTTCATCGACAACATGCTCGCAGTTATCAAAAACCAAGAGGGTGGCGCTCTTTTGCAACTCGCCGACAATCGCTGGGAGAACATTCGATCCGTAGACACTTAGTCCCAGCTGGCTTGCCAGCGATGGCAGCAATGTCTCGCCAGTGGAATGGGCGGCGAGATCCAGGAACAGCACGCGATACTGCTCGCTTAGCAATCTGGCCACGGCTATTGCGACGGATGTTTTGCCAATGCCGCCAGCACCAGCGATCGTAAGGAGCCTCGTTGTCTTAAAAAACTCAGCGGTCGTTCGTATAAAATCTTCCCGACCAAGGAGCTTGGTAGCCGTTCTCGGCAATGTCGACTTATCGATCGGATTCGCTGGACGGTTTGTCGTCGCGGAAGGACTTACTCTGACAGCCGGTAGAAACTGGTATCCTCGGCTAGGAACATTTTCGATAAATTTCCGAGCTTCATCCCCGAGTGACTTCCGAAGCGAGACGAGATGGACTCTCAGCGCACCTTCTTCCACGATCGTGGTTGGCCAAACCGTCCGAATAAGCTCTTCTTTACTGACCACCTGTCCGGCCCGCGTGGCAAGTGCGGCAAGAATATCAAAGGCTCGGCTACCAAGGCGAAGTGCTTTCCCATCCGCAGACAGCCGCCGATTTTCGATATCTAGCTCGAAGCTATCGAAATATAAGACTGACATGCCGCCCCCAAGATTCAGCTTGGCTTACTTTTTCAGTTTCGGGTTCTGCACCGCCGCGCCTGCCCTTACAGGTCTTCGGCCGGTCTTTCAAGAAGTTCTAATTCGTAGTTTTGGATCGAGTTTTCCCTCTTCAGCCTTGTAGAATACTGCCTCATTTCTCATCAGCTCGCCAGAGGTCGATGTGGTGGAATCATAAACGGCCCCGTTATAAATATGCGCCCCCAAATCGATGACTGAAATCGACTTGGAGCCATACCGCGAGCAATAACAGGCTCTGCACGCGAAACGATGACAAAAACGCCGGGCTGTGGAGTAGGGTCTCCGAATCCCCGATCGAGATCCCGCGCTTTCGCAGGATGTGTGGAGCGCTAGAAAGCCATCAGATAACAGGATCGCGGGTGACGAGCGCGAAGACCTCTCGGGCAAGGTGGTAGAAATGCTCCCCCCTCAACCTCCTACTTGCGATGCCATAATGCTGGCCCAACCTGGCCGGAACCCCTGTATTTATTCAATTTCTGCGCAGCCTCATCGAGCAGCTTCATGAAACTTCTGGGGTCGATACCATCGGCTCGGTTCAGCAGTGCTATTAATGGATCTGACCTCATCTCAGTAATTGTAAGCGTTTCGGGCATCGGAGCCTCCTTTGACGCGTTGGAGGCTAACCGAGTGGGTGGAGAATTCTTGTCAAAATCGAGTGCGGCGTGTGTGTTTGCTCGCTCCTGCCGGATCGTCCAATAAATGGAGAGACCAACCCTTTAATGACGATGACACCGCACCGTTGACGTGGTGGCGAATTGGTTCGCGGACTGTGTGGCAAGAGAAGGTACCAGAATGCGTGTCCTAGTTCTGTTTGCGCATCCCGCACAACGGAAATCGAGTATTAATCTCGCAATGGCCGATGTGGCCCGTAGAGTCGACGGTTTGACGTTCGTTGATCTCTATGAGGAATATCCTCGCTTCCAGATCAATATCGATCGAGAGCAGGAACGCTTGCTGGACCACGATGTCATTGTCTTCCAATTCCCGATCTACTGGTACTCGACGCCTTCGCTTCTGAAAGAGTGGCAGGACCTCGTGTTGGAGTACGGATTCGCCTATGGTCCACAGGGGAAGCTGCTGGCTGACAAGTTCGCGCTTATTTGCGTCACCACAGGTGGTCGCGAAACCGACTACTCGACCACTGGTGGCAATAACTACCCCCTTCGCCAGTTCCTGCTGCCTCTGCAGCAAACCGCGACGCTCTGCGGAATGAAGTTCCTGCCCCCATTTGTTCTTCACGCCGCCAATCACATCGGCACGATGGAGGCGCAGCGACATATTGCATCATACGGCGCTCTCTTAAGGGCGATCACAGCCAACCAGCTTGATCTTGATGAGGCGCTGGCCCGCGACGCAATATTCCCGGCTGATTTGCCGATCATGGCGGAGCACTAGGCTATGGAGGGTTTAACGTTCTATGCCCTGGCATATCTCGCCGCAGCCGTCTTCGCCGTCATCCTCTCGCGGCGGCTTGGGCTTGGTTCAGTTGTCGGCTACATCGCCGCTGGCGTGATTGTCGGTCCCGTCCTTCACGTCTCTGGGGCGGGATCTGAATATCTCGAACAATTCTCGGAATTTGGCATCGTGATGATGCTCTTTCTCATTGGGATGGAAATCGATCCGCAGATGGTCTGGCGGCTCAGAGGCAAGCTCATCGGCTTGGGCGGCCTGCAAGTCGTTCTGACTCTCGTGGCAGTCGGCGTCTTCGGAAGGTTGTTGGGGTTCTCTTGGCAGCAAAGCGCACTGTTCGGCTGTGTCGTCGCGTTATCTTCAACTGCAATCGTTCTGCAGACCCTTGAAGAGAAAGGGCTCCTGGAGTCCGACGGTGGAAGGGCGAGTTTTGCGGTCCTGCTTTTTCAGGATTTGGCAGTCATTCCTATGCTGGCCTGTATTCCTATACTTGCTTCGGTCACCACTATCACTAACAGTGCTCATGGAGAAACATTTTTTGCGACGATACCGGGGTGGGCATCTGCACTCTTGACGCTGGGAGCTGTTGTCTTCGTTGTGGCCGCCGGACACTATCTTTCGCGGCCCGTCTTTCGCGCAATAGCACAACTAGGCCTTCGGGAAGTTTTCACCGCTGCCGCCCTGCTAGTAGTCGTTGCCATAGCGGCCCTGATGTCCGCAGTTGGCCTTTCCCCAGCTCTAGGCGCCTTCCTCGCAGGCGTCGTGTTGGCAAACAGCGAGTTTAAGCACGAACTTCAAAACGATATAGAGCCCTTCAAAGGGCTTCTGCTCGGTCTTTTCTTTATGACGGTCGGTGCAAAGATCGACCTTTCGATACTGCTGCAGCATTGGGCGATCGTCCTCGTCGCGACGTTGGCGATGATGTTGATCAAGGTTGGCGTTCTCCTACCATTGGCATCGCTATTCCGACTTCGGGCGACGGCAGCCTGGCTATTCGCACTCGGCCTCGCCCAAGCGGGAGAATTCGGCTTTGTGTTGCTCTCATTGGGACGAGAACGAAATATCTTTTCGGAGGAGATGGTCTCGATTTCGATACTTGTTATCACGTTGGGGATGGTCCTGACGCCCGGTCTGTTCATCCTATTTGATCGCATCGTGACCTTGCTGGACAGTCGCGGTGCGACCCGGGCCGACGACGAGCCCGAAGAGGGCACTGTCATCGTCGCCGGACTTGGACGCTTCGGCCAAATTGTAAACCGGATGCTGCTGGCGAACGGACACAAGCCGGTCGTGCTCGATTTCCGCGCAGACGTGGTTGATGATCTGCGAAAGTTCGGAATACGGTCATTTTTTGGAGACGCGGGGCGGCCTGACCTCCTTGACTCGGCGGGCCTCACGAAAGCGGACGTCATCGTTGTTGCAATTGACGATCCAGATCGCGCGGTTCAGATCGTGACCTACGCCCGACGAACCAACCCGGGTATCAAGATTGTCGCCAGGGCTTACGATCGGCTGCACTACTATCGCCTCTCCGATGCTGGCGCGGATTACATCGTTCGAGAACTTTTCGGTAGTTCTTTGGAGGCCGCGGTCCTGACATTGCGGTCGCTGGGCATGCACCCCTATGAGGTCGAAAAGAGAAGAAACGTGTTTATCGAGCAAGACCTAGCTGGATTGAAACGGATGGCGCCCCTTTTTGATGGCGTCACGCCCGTATCTGACAATCCTGACTTCATCGCCGGATTTAATGACATCGGGAAAGTCATCGAAAATGCGATGCTCGGCAACCGAACGGCGTACAACGACTTGGTTCGACGGGGTTGGACACCACCCGTGCTCGACGATAGTCACGCTCTGAAAGCTGAGCAATCGCGGCAGTAAATTGCCACAGGAGCGGTTGGAATGAAGCGTTTTCAGAAACTGATAATCGCCGCTGTGGCTCTGGGATGCGTAGGTGGGGCGGGTGCCGGTTTCTTTTTCTTCTGGCCACATTCCCTGCCAGATGTTTCGGCGAGTGCACTGCAGCCCACCGGCGCAGCCCTGATTGCACGAGGCGAACATCTGACGATCGCGGCGGATTGTGCTGCCTGTCACACGACGAAAAGCGGGAAACCGTTTGCCGGAGGCTTGCCCTTCAAACTGCCGTTCGGGACTATCTACTCATCGAATATAACGACAGATCCAGAGCATGGGATCGGTGCCTGGAGTGACGCCGAGTTCGTCCGTGCGGTGCGTTCCGGGGTAGGGGCTCACGGCGAGAACTTATATCCCGCGTTTCCGTATGCGTCCTACGCCCTGATGACGACTGACGACATCTTGGCGGTCCGGGCGTATCTCCGCACACTGGCACCGGTGAGTGAGGACGCGCCATCAAACTCGCTTGCGTTTCCCTTTAATCAACGTTGGCTTATGCGCGGTTGGAACCTCCTCTTTCTCCCGTCTCGTCCTTTCGAGAATGACCCATCTAAGGATGAGCAATGGAATAGGGGAGCATATCTTGTGGAGGCGCTCGAGCACTGCGGCGAGTGCCATACACCGAGAGGTTTGATGTTCCAGCGCAAACAGAGCGAAGCGTTGTCGGGCAGCGAAGTGGATGGCTGGAAAGCCTGGAACATCACGTCCGATCCAGATAGCGGGATCGGCCTCTGGACAAACGATGAGATCAGTTCCTTCTTATCAAAGGGGCATGCTAACGGGCACGGACCCGCGGGCGGTGCGATGCGTGAAGCGGTCGACCTGAGCTTGAGCAAGCTCCCAACATCGGACATCGAGGCTATAGTCGCATATCTACGGACGGTTCCTCCAATAGAGAGCGACGAGAAGGTTCGAGTGAAGCGCACGAGTTGGATCCAGAACGCTTCGTCCAAAAATTCGGACGGGCTTGGTTCGCGGATCTTTGCTGGTGCGTGCGCCAGCTGTCACGGGCTCGGCGGTGACGGATTGGTGAACAGCCGGGCAAATATTATTGGCGCCCATGCGTTGGCTGATGTCGATGGCAGCAATTTTATCCGGGTTGTCCTTCAAGGATCTTCAGACAGTATGGCAGCGCCGGGTCGGACGATGCCCGCGTTTGGGGCGATCTACAATGACGCGGAGATCGCAGCGTTGGCGAACTTCGTCATTGACGACATTGGTAAGAAGAAGGGCGCCGTTACAGCAGAAGACGTTGCGAAGGCACGGAAGTGAACTACCAGGTCATGTTGACAAAGTGGCTCCCAAAGGGCCGGAAGGATGATTCAAGACTGCCGTTCAGGAGGTGGGTTGCGATCGGACGGACGCGGAAAGTGCACCGACAGCTTTCGCGGTTGCACCGCCGTTGTGACCCAGCACATTGTTCAAAGCCGCTGGCCTTCGCTTACACAGCGGGTTGCCGTTTGTCACGTGAGCGCCAAGAAGATTTGAATTGAACGGCTCCTTTCGTCTGAAGCGCCAGAAAGTTTGCCGCTTCAGGTCACATTATCTGCTCCGCTCGACGAACGAGGATGTGTCTCTGATTGTAAGCGGACATTAGTGCGGTGCTGTTTGCATCGACTGTAGTATCCGGCACCCCAGCGGCGGGTTGGCGGTTCATACCGAACCCAAAACGCTCCAATCTTACAATAAAGTCCCGGCCAGCGCCTATACGAGGGAGGGAGGCGCCTGTCGGCAGTCGAAAATCGTCGCAATTGAGAGATCTCAGCTATGTCAGATAAGAATTCAAATGCAGCCGAAGCCGGTACCTTTGCGATAGGCTCGACGGTAGTCAATCGGTTGGGTTTCGGCGGAATGCGGATCACCGGTCGAGGTGTTTGGGGTCAGCCGCAAGACCCAGCTGAAGTCGAACGGACACTCAAGAAATTACCAGAGTTGGGCGTCAACTTTATTGACACGGCCGATTCCTATGGGCCCGGCGTATCAGAAGAACTGATCCGAAAAGCTCTCCACCCTTACGATCGGCTGTTGATTGCCACGAAAGCCGGGTTGACCCGGCCCGGCCCCGATCAGTGGGCACCGGATGGCCGTCCCGAAAAGCTGGTGGCCCGTGCTCACGAAAGTCGCGAGCGACTTGGTGTCGAGAAAATTGGGCTGTGGCAATTGCATCGGATCGACCCGCGTGTCCCACGCGATGAACAGTTTGTCGCCATCCGAAGCCTGCTCGACACCGGCGTTATTTCGAATGCTGGCCTGAGCGAGGTCTCAGTCGAGGAGATCGAGGCGGCTTCTAAATATTTCAAAGTTGCTACGGTTCAGAACCGATACAATCTCGTCGATCGTTCCAGCGAGGACGTTCTTGATTACTGTGAGGAGAATGGGATCGGCTTTATCCCGTGGTTCCCTCTGGCAGCTGGCCAACTCACCAAGCGTGGCTCCGTGCTTGACATTATTGCTGAGAACCACGGGGCGACCCCGAGCCAGATCGCATTGGCATGGGTGCTGAAACGAAGCCACGTAATCATTCCGATTCCGGGCACGTCAAAAGTAAGC
Source organism: Rhizobium sp. 2YAF20 (assembly GCF_052114685.1). Lineage (NCBI taxonomy): Bacteria > Pseudomonadati > Pseudomonadota > Alphaproteobacteria > Hyphomicrobiales > Rhizobiaceae > Rhizobium > Rhizobium sp. 2YAF20. The sequence goes on from NZ_JBFRFF010000033.1 coordinate 44,886, forward strand.
CATTTGGAAGAAAATGTCGCTGCGGCAGGCATCAAACTTAGCGACGAGGAGTTCGCATCCCTCGATGCAGCCGGTCGCCAGTGACACAGCAATCGGCCCGACAAGCTCGCTTGAGTTTGTCGGGCCGACAGGCAAAAGGCTGATGTTTTTGAATAACTTCATCAGGGAAATTATGCCGTCAATGCCAGTTCTATTTCCTCGCGAAAAGGTAGTTTAGCGTTAGCGAGATTGCTTCTGCAACAGCAGCTGCAATACCAATGGCCCACACAGCATCGAGGCCAATAATCCCCGCACCCAGCGCACTTCCGATCGAGAAGCCCAGATACATTGTCGAAGTGTTCAGGGATAGCGATACCGAAGCCTGAGAAGGAGACGATGCTGCAATCAATCTGGCCATCTGAGCGGGGAAGAAGGACCAGACGCTGAAACCCCAGACGCCGATAGCCACTAAGGCAGGTATTTGAGCCGCTGCTGGACCAAGGACGGTCACTGCTGCCAAAACAGCAAACGAGCAGCCGAGCAGAATGAGCGACGCCGTCACGACCCTTCCTGATCCGAACCGGTCGTTCAGGGCGCCACCAGTGGTCACACCTATCGCTGCCGCAAATCCCCACATTGAGACCGCAGCGCCAATCCCTGAGGTACCAAAACCCAAGACAGTAGTGAGGTATGGTGCGATGTAAGGGTAGGCGGTATAGGCCCCAATTGACCAGAACAGAGTGATGGCAAGCAATTTGAGAATTGGCGCTTGCCGAATGACGCCTATGCGCTCCGACAAACTTGCGACGGACATGCCTTCACCCGCCGTGCGGACGATCCCCACAATAATACCGACGATCGCCACAAGGCCCATCACAGCGACGGCGAGAAACGTCGTCCTCCATCCAAAGGCGTGACCGACCAGGGATCCCAGCGGTAATCCCAAAGCGATCGCGATGGTCATGCCACCACTGACGATAGCAAGCGCTCTTCCTCTTCGAGCGGGCCTGGCGATTGCCCCAGCCAGAGCGTTCGCGTTCGGAACGAATAGTCCTGCTGCGACGGCCATAAGTAAGCGAGAAACCAGAAGGGTGGAGAACGTTGCCGAGAATGCTGCCACGAAGTTGCCCACGGCGAAAATAGTCATGGCAACTAACAATGTGTCGCGGCGATGTAGACGCCCAGTGATCACCGTGGTGGTCGGGGAACTTATGGCCAAAGTGATCGTGAAGACAACCACGAGCATCGCGGTCGCTGACAGGCTCATGCCGAGATCAGCGGCAATTGTCGGCAACAGAGGCGCGATCATGAAACCCTCTGTGCCTATTGCGAATGTTCCAAGCGCTAGAAAATAGGCAGGCATCAAAGATGGCGTTGGATCAGGGGATCCCAACGTCGAGGAAAGTGTCTCAGTGGCAATCTTCGGTGTCAGATTCAGGCGGTCAGACATGATGAAGGTACCCTTAACTGCGTTCTTCTCGGCCTTCCCGTCTAACCGGCGGGAAGGCCGATGGTTTACTGTCCAATATTCAAACGGGGATTGGGTCTGCTACGAGGGCCGCGTTGAAGTCGTGAACGAGTTGATGTTCTTTCAGGCCCGGGTTATCGCGAAGAGCTGTGATTTCTTCGACGAAGACCTCTGGAGCGTCGGTGGCGAGGCCCGCCATCGTTTTTTCGATAAACACATCCAGCGGCATTGCCCGTGGATCGCCGCTCTTCTTAACGAGGTCTGTGTCAACCCACGGCGGAGCGATCTCCTGAACCTTCACGTTGGTGTCCCGCAACGCAAAACGCTGGGACAGTGAATAGGAATGCAGCGCAGCCTTGGTCGAGGAGTACACCGCGTTTCCAGCAAGAGGCACGAACGCAAGAACGGACGTGTTATGAATGATAGTCGCGTCCGATTGGGTCTTGAGGTGGTCGACAAGTGCCGAGGTCAGGCGAATTGGGCCAAGCAGGTTTGTCTCGATGATATTCTGCGAAACGGAATCGTCGATTTTGCCTGCCGGATCGTCGAACGGCATAATACCCGCATTATTGATGAGCACGTTGAGTTTCGGATATTCAGAGATCAGCTTTGTCGCCACCCGCTCGATATCCGCAGCGTCGGCGATATTCAGCTCGATTCCGTCGATTCCTGGATTGGCGGCCGAAACCTCATCAAGCATCGCCTTGCGGCGACCGGCGATGATCACCTTGTTGCCAAGCTTGTGAAACGCTTCAGCAAGGGCGCGGCCAATCCCCGAAGTGCCGCCCGTGATGAAGATTGTGTTGCCAGTCATTTTCATTAGTCGCTCCATCTATTTTCGGTGCCAACTTTCTGGCTTGGCAACCGTGTTTCGATGGGAGAATGATGGCGGAAAATCGTGGTGGCTCAAATGCCATTGAAACGGCGATTTCGGACATTCGATGTCTCGTTACGCTTCGAGGAAGCGCGTTGCGTCCTCAATGAATTCTTCGGCATGTTGAAAGAGCGACGCGTGACCCGAGTCTGGGTAAACGATGAATTTCGCGTCGGGGACCTGCTGAGACAGGACAAACGAACAATAGGCGGGGGCTACAATATCTTGTGCGCCTGCGACGACGAGTATTGGCAATTTAAGTTCTCTTGCTCGATGTAGTATTCCTGGCCAGCGCGTGAAGGCTTGAACTTGCTCCATAAAGGCGAGGGCGCTTACTCCTGGAGATCTGTCGGGCTGGTTTGCGATCCGGCGGATCGAGGTTCGACCGCATGACACCGCAGCTTCCGTCTCGGGATAAAAGAGGTAGAGAAAGTCTTGTTCGTCGTTTTGCTGCTTCGCCAAAACGGTAGCAACACGGGGTTGTTGGCGCGGTCCTTCGGCGATTGCGCCTGGCGTCGCTCCGACAAGGATCATCCGACGCAATAGGTGGGGATAATCCAAGGCAAGCTGCTGGGCGACCGCGCCCCCGAGAGACCAACCCAAAACATCAGCATGACGCGGAGCGACTTGGAGAATTACCTCCGCGGCAACGCTGGCCATGGATTTTATGCTGTTGAGCGAACTGCCCTGAGACAAACCGACGCCCGGATTGTCAAACCGCACGACTTGGTGGTCGCGGGAAATCGATTTGATGAACGCCGGATCCCAATCGTCCATTGTGGCTCTGAAACGAGGAAGGAGGACAAGCGGCGTGCCCCTTTCTGGGCCATTGGTCCGGATAGCAATTTCACCATGCTTGGTTTGGACTGAGTGGATCTCCGGCCCTGAAGGCATTTATTGGCTCCCGACGTACCTACTGCTGGCCCATTGTAGCCAAAGTTCAGTTTGTCTCATATGACAGGTATCCGTCGTTTTAGGACTTTGACTCATGCGTCCGCTAACTCGACATCTTCGCCATCCATGAGCTTTAATGCCCGCTTCAAGCTTTGTGGTGGTTGTCCCAGTGTGCGAAGAAACGCGCGGCGCATCCTGTCTCGATCGGAAAATCCCGTGTCGCGAGCTACAATCTCCATTGGGTGGCGACCGTCTTCCAACATGGCTTTCGCGGCCTCGAGACGTAACATCTCGACCGCTTTCGCTGGCGATTGGCCAGTCTCCTCCCTAAAAAGGCGACTGAACTGTCTTGGGCTCAAACTGACGGCCTCCGCCAGCTCCTCAACTGTCAACGGATTGCGGAGATGTTCCTTCGCATAAATCAAGGCGCGACGAATTCGGTCGGACCTTGGCTCAAGCTCCAAGAGCGCCGAGAACTGCGACTGGCCTCCAGGCCGCCTGTGATAGACTACGAGCTTCCTCGCAATCGACCGTGAAACGGCCGCGTCAAAGTCGTCCTCAATCAGAGCCAGCGTGAGATCGATCGCCGAACTCATGCCTGCGGATGTCCAGATGTTTCCATCGTGCGTGAAAATTCGATCCTCATCGACATGCGCCAGGGGAAACCGTCTCTGGAGGTCGCGAGCGTGTGCCCAATGTGTAGTCGCCACCTTCCCATCCAGCAGTCCCGCTTCGGCCAGCAGAAAAGCTCCGGTGCAAAGCCCGGCAACTCGCCGCGATTCTGTGCCCGCCTTGGAGATGTAATCTCGCAACATTGGGGAAGAGGGGCTTGGGGTCAGCTCGCCAACAACCATTAGCGTGTCGGGAAAATCACCAAGGGGTTCGGTCTCCACGCCAATCTTCAGCGACGATCGAACGGTGCCTCCCTTCTCGGACATTACCGTCAGCTTATAGGCCTCCATACCCTGATCCTGATTGGCGAACTCAAACGCCGAAAGGGCGGCAAGCCCCATGACCTGAAAACCGTCTTCAAGAATAAAGCCCACAGATCGCATCAATCGCTCCGTCTTAAAGTGCCGCATACACCGTATTTGAGACATGGGCCTGTCTTGGTCAAGAGCGCAGTTCTAAGACCGGACATTAGTCGTTGATTGTACAATAACTGGCACTGCTGTGCTGTCAGTCTGCTTTCACAATGCCAGACCCGCATTCATTCTCGGTCGGCGTCAGCCCTTGTTACGCTGCAACTTGTGAGGTGGAAAATGAAAGCTCGAATTCTTGTATTATCGCTTTGTATGGCCGGATGGACGTTGGCTCTGAGGGACTTCGTCAATGCCCAAGAGGTAGCTCCGCAGGTGGTTGTAGCGAAGCCTCTGGTTCGCGACGTGACAGATAGGGATGAATTTATTGGCCGGTTTCGAGCCGCCGAACAGGTCGATATCCGTTCGCGCGTCGGTGGCTATCTGCAGAGCATTGCTTTCAAAGACGGCCAGTTGGTCAAGGACGGTGATGAACTGTTCAAAGTCGACCAACGTCCCTTTGTGACTGCTTTGAGCCAAGCTAAGGCCAGCCTCGCTGTAGCAAATGCAGGCTTAACCTATGCGCAGGCCCAATTCGATCGCGTTAACGCTCTGGTTAAGTCGGGGAGCCAGACGGTTGCGACCCTCGATGATCGGCGGAGGGAACTGGACTCGGCGCAAGCAAATCTCCAAGGGTCTCAAGCGAGTGTCGACCGCGCTGAGCTCGACATGACATACAGCCGGATTGTTGCGCCACTGAGCGGCCGCATCGACCGCCATATGATTTCTGTCGGCAACCTCGTCACCGCAGATCAGACGGTCCTCACGTCGATCGTCATGCTTGACCCGATCGACTTCTATTTCGACATAGATGAACGTCGTCTTCTGAGCTACGCCGAAACCGCCCGCGAAAACGGCTCCGTCCTGCAGAGCGGTGGCGGAGGTTTGAAGGTCTCGGTTAGGCTGGGCGACCGGGACGGGACGGCCTATACCGGCACGCTCGATTTTGCTGAAAATCAGGTCGACGCGGCAACAGGAACCCTTCGCGCCCGCGCCAGGTTTGCAAATCCTGATTTTGTGCTTCAGCCAGGGTTGTTCGGCAGGGTCGAGCTTGAAGGTTCAAATTCATACAAGGCGATCTTGATACCGGACGAGGCAATTAGCTCCGATCAAGACGAACGTGTTGTCTTCGTCGTTGGCAAGGACAATGTCGTGTCGACAAAAGCGATCCGGCCAGGTCCGAGAATCGACGGATACCGTGTTGTCAGAAGCGGCCTCGACGGTAGCGAGAGTCTAGTTGTGAAGGGCGTCGTACGCGTCCGCCCAGGCGTTAAGGTCGACCCGAAAGAAACGACCCTTCCGCCTGAAAACAAAGATCCGGTTGAGTCAGCACCGCTGACCGCCGTGAATGCGGAGTAGCTGAGATGCGGTTCGCACACTTCTTTATCGATAGGCCGATCTTTGCGTCGGTCATTTCGCTCCTGCTGATTATCGTGGGTTCAATTGCCTATTTCGAACTGCCAGTCGCGCAGTATCCGGAAATCGCGCCCCCAACAATCGTCGTCCGCACCTCATACCCAGGCGCAGATTCTCAGACGATAGCTGACACGGTCTCCACGCCGATTGAGCAGGAAGTCAACGGCGTGGAAGACATGCTGTACATGTCGTCCTATTCCAGTGCCGACGGCGCGATGACCCTCACAATAACCTTTGCGTTGGGTACTGATCTGGATAAGGCGCAGGTCCTGGTCCAAAACCGCGTTGCGATTGCTCTCCCAAGACTTCCGCAAGAAGTCCAGCGATTGGGAGTGACGACGAACAAGAGCTCGCCTGACCTCCTGATGGTGGTCCACCTGCTTTCTCCCAACGGGAGGTATGACCAGCTCTTCACCTCCAACTACGCGAGAAACCGTGTTCGAGATGTGCTGGTACGCCTGCAGGGTGTCGGCGACATTCAAATCTTCGGCGAACGCCAATACGCTATGCGCATCTGGCTGGATCCGGAAAAGCTGTCCTCTTACGGTATGACATCGAACGATGTTGTGAGTGCACTGCGTGACCAGAACGTTCAGGTTTCCGGCGGCTCAATTGGAGCTCCTCCGGCAGCGGTCGATAATCCTTTTCAGTATACTGTCAGGACAGATGGCCGCTTCTCCGACGCCCGACAATTCCGATATGTCATCGTCAAGTCGACACCCGACGGGCGTCTCGTGAAGCTCGAAGATGTTGCTCGCATTGAGCTTGGAGCCCGCGACTACGTTACCAACGCCTATGTGAACAACAAGCCAGCGGTCGGTATGGGCATCTTTGCACGGCCAGGGACGAACGCGCTGGAGACAGCAGCTCAGATCAAGTCGATCATGAAGGACCTGTCAGCTCAGTTCCCGCCTGGTCTTGAGTATCGCATCATCTACGACACCACCGACTTCGTGGCTTCTTCGATCAATGAGGTTTACCGCACCATCGGCGAAGCGATTGTCCTCGTCGCGCTCGTGGTTCTCATCTTCCTTCAATCCTGGCGAACCGCAATAGTGCCCATCGTTGCCATCCCGGTCTCTCTTGTCGGTACGTTCGCCTTCCTCGCGGCGTTTGGCATGTCTCTGAACATGCTGACACTGTTCGGCTTGGTGCTGGCAATCGGCATTGTGGTCGACGATGCGATTGTCGTAGTGGAAAACGTTGAACGAAACCTCGCCGCGGGTATGAGTCCGCGGCGGGCAGCTCATCGGACGATGGACGAGGTCGGGACGGCCGTCGTCGCTATCTCGCTTGTGCTTATCGCCGTGTTTGTGCCGACCGCCTTCATTCCCGGAATTTCCGGACAGTTCTATAAGCAGTTCGCAGTGACCATCTCGATCGCAACGGCGATCTCGGCAGTCAACTCGCTGACGTTGTCTCCCGCTCTGGCAGCACTGGTGCTGAAGAGGCATGAACACGAATCTGCTAAGCGAAGCATCGCGGGAAGAATCGGTCATAAGTCGGCCGAGCTCTTCAACCGCGGCTTTGACAGAGTGAGTAGTGCCTATTCAACGAGCATCCGTCATATCGTTAGCACGAAAACCGGACTGACTTGTGCCTTGATCGTTTTCCCATGTTTGTTGGTCGCCACATGGTTCTTGAGCACGAAGGTGCCAAGTGGCTTCATCCCGATCATGGACCAAGGCTATGCAATCGTCGTAGTCGAGCTTCCCGACGGAGCTTCGCTGGAACGAACCGATGCGGTGATCAAAAAAGCGGGTGAAATCGCGAGGGCTACCCCAGGCGTTGCTAACGCCGTTCAGTTCGCCGGGTTCAGCGGCGCAACATTCACCAATGCATCTAATGCAGGCGTGATTTTCACACCGTTCAAGTCATTCGACGAGCGATTGAAGAGCGGGGACACATCAACGAAGATCATTCAAACCCTTTACAAAAATCTCCAGGCCGTCGACGAGGCCTTCATCATCGCTATTCCGCCGCCGCCAGTGCAGGGCATCGGTAATTCCGGTGGCTTCAAAATGCAGGTGATGGACCAGGACAGTTCCAGCATGACGCGTGCGCTCGCGCTGGCAAGACAGATGATAGTGATGGCCAACAAGACGCCGGGCTTGACTGGAGTCTTCACAACATTTTCTGAATCGAGCCCGCAATATTTCTTGTCGATTGATCGGGATAAGGCGCAGTTCTTGAATGTTCCGATCCCCAACATCTTCGAGACATTATCGAGCAACCTTGGTGTATCATACGTCAACGATTTCAATGCTTTTGGCCGTGTCTATCAAGTCCGAGCTCAGGCGGACAAGAAGTTCAGACTTGAGAAAGATGACATGCTTGATCTGAAAGTGCGCTCCGCAACAGGCGCTCTGGTGCCGCTCGGAACCCTCGCAGATATACGGGAGGCAAGTGGGCCCACTTTGGTGCAGCGGTACAACATGTACGTTTCCGTCCCGCTTCAGGGAAATGCCGCTCCCGGTGTCTCGACAGGGGAGGCGATTGCCAAGATGCAAGGCATTGCAGCGAAGGTTCTTCCGCCAGGCACTACATTCGAGTGGACCGAGCTCGCTTATCAGGAAACGCATATCGGAGGCAGCGCGCTCTGGATCTTTGCCCTTTCCGTGGTGTTCGTCTTCCTGGCGCTGTCGGCGCAGTATGAGAGCTGGATACTTCCCCTGGCAATCATTCTGATCGTTCCACTTGCGGTTCTCGGAGCTCTCACGGGTGTTTACCTGAGAGGCATGGACAACAACGTCTTGACGCAAATCGGCTTTGTTGTGCTGATTGGTCTCGCGGCCAAGAACGCAATCCTGATCGTTGAGTTCGCTCGTCAGGCCCAGGAAAATGGTAAGTCTGCGGTTGAGGCCGCAGTGGAGGCCAGCCACCTCCGCCTCCGGCCGATCCTGATGACCGCCTTGGCGTTCATCTTCGGCGTGCTCCCGCTAGCCGTAGCGGAAGGCCCCGGCGCAGAGATGCGTCAGTCACTTGGAACAGCAGTGTTTAGCGGCATGCTCGGTGTAACAGTGTTTGGCCTGTTTCTAACGCCGGTCTTTTATGTGGTTCTTCGATCGAGATATTCGCCGCGGACAGCCGAGGAAGATAACGACGTAATCATTGAGCATCAACAAGCAGCCGAGTGATCCCCCTATCGCACCTTTCCATGCGGCGCCCTCTGGGGCGCCGTTTTGTTTGGTCCTGTAAGCGGCCCCAAAAAGGATGGTTAGCTTGCCGGATCGAGACAGCGATCTGGTCGCTGGCGGTGCCGCGACATCCTAAATGGGTGGTCAGCTATCAATCTTCGAGGGTGATAAGGCGCCGTTGCAGACCGCGCAGGAGCTGAAATGTCCAAGATGTTTTCGTTGCATTTCGCAAAGATCACCAAAGGCAAAAGGAGATCTAGAAATGGACAGCAAAAATCTCGGCAGTCGAGCCGAGGTCCGCGATGGCATCGAAGTCATGCCCGAGATGGCCGATATGCCACTTGAGATGCCCCACGCAAAACGCACCACTGCAGATGAACTCGTTGATGAGGGGCTGCTGGAGTCATTCCCAGCAAGCGATCCAATGGCATCGGGCAGAATGGAATGAACTCTAGAAACGCAGAAGGACTTTTCAATGGACCAAATCGATCACTTGCACCGCGCCGCTGCGCTTAAAACGCCGACTGGGTTGGGCGAGGAAGCGGTGAATGACATTTCTGCTGCTGCCACAACGCTGCTAGCTGACGTCTTCGCGCTTTATATTAAGACCAAGAATTTTCACTGGCACATGTCGGGGCCGAATTTTCGGAGCTATCACCTGCTCCTTGATACCCATGGCGAAGAACTCTTTGCCATCACGGACCCCTTGGCCGAACGAGTTCGAAAGCTCGGCGGTACGACACTGCGTTCCATCGGCGATATAGCGCGACGGCAGCGTATCACTGACAACGACGCAGACTTTGTTCACCCGCATGAGATGCTCGCCGAGCTACGCGAGGACAACGGCGTTCTCATCGCCCGGATGCGGGCCTTGCATGAGGTCTGCGACGAATATCGCGATGTTGCGACCGCCAGCCTACTCGAAAACTGGATCGACCAAGGCGAGATGAGGGTGTGGTTCCTCTTTGAGACCCTTCGTTCCACAAACGGGTGACCTTGAGCCGCAAAAGCAAGGTCTGCCTCACCGAACAACGTTCCCTAAAGCAAAAAGGTAATTCCCATGATCAAGTTGATAACTGCCGCGCTGCTCGGCGCCACGGCACTCGGTATGACCGGTTCGGCGAATGCTGCCGAAAAGCCAGCAATCGTCCTCGTCCACGGCGCGTTCGCAGATGCGTCAAGCTGGAACGGCGTGATCAAAAAGCTGGAAGCTGATGGATACTCCGTAACAGCGGTCGCGAATCCTCTCCGAGGTGTTAAATCCGATGGCGACTATGTGCGCCATCTCGTCGCCAGCTTTAAGACGCCGGTGGTTCTGGTCGGTCACTCGTACGGCGGATCGGTCATCTCCGAGGCTGCGGACCCGTTCAAGGTAAAGTCGCTGGTCTTCGTCTCCGCATTCGCGCCAGACACTGGCGAATCCGCCATCGAACTCTCAGGTAAGTTTCCTGGGAGCACGCTTGGTGGCACGCTTGCGGCACCTGTGGCGCTGAATGATGGAGGAGAGGACCTGTATATTCAGCAGGACAAGTTCCATAGCCAGTTTGCCGCCGACGTTCCGGAAGCTTCTGCGAAATTGATGGCGGCAACTCAGCGCCCCGTCACGTCGGCTGCGCTCGGGGAGAAGTCCGAAAATGCCGCGTGGAAGAACATCCCTTCCTGGTTCATCTACGGTGACGCCGACAAAAACATCCCGCCGAAAGCAATTGCTTGGATGGCGGAACGTGCCAAGTCCAAAGATACCGTCGTTGTGAAGGGCGCATCGCACGTCGTCATGGTTTCCCATCCCGACAAGGTTGCGAAGATCATCGAAGAGGCGGCGACAGCCAAGTGAGTTGACGCCTTCGAGATTCGAGAAGCTCACACATTCGACGTCGCCCACATTGATGAAGTCGGAGCGTGATCGAGTTTTCAATGACAAAATGACGTGCGGCCGCTAGCTTAACGGCCGCATTTTTCAATTGACAGCCTGATTTTTGTTCCGTATTTGTTCATCATGAAGATGATCGCTCGGACCCAGATACGAATAGCACGCTGAACTGCTCCGCAATCGCGGAGGCTGTTGTTTCGTGTGTTTTCGAGGGTTCATGATGAGCGTCTCTTCGTCGCGCGATTTCGCGCAGAATAATTCTGTCCAAATTTTCTATCCTCTCAGCACGGTTCGTTGCGTGGGACCAGTGCTGTTCAGAGATCAGCTGGCACGGGACATCGGGTGCCTGCTGGACGTCGACGACGATGTTCTATCGTGGTCATGCCGGTCCCTTGCGCTGTCCCACGATGGGCAGGTCTACAAACCTGATTTCGTGGTCGAAAGGGCACACCTGCGTTTTGTGATCGATGGCGTTCGCGACGACGCGCCGGATTGGACGCAGTCGAAAGCCATCGATGCTGGTTTCCCTTATGAGGCTATCGCGGCTTCAGCGCTTCCACGTATTCGGCTGAAGAACGCCAAGGATCTGTTGCGCTACGCCCGATATGGGGCTCCTTTATCAGATCGCATCCGACTACTCGCAGCTCTAGACGAATGCTCTAGGTTGACGGTAGCGGAAGCGCTCATCGTCTTTCGAGAGATCAAGCCAGTAGCCGGTTTGGCCTCGATGGTGCTGCACAGGTTCATCGAAATGGACCTGGACGAACGTTTGATCGGGCCCGAGTCGATAGTGCGCCGCAAGCGCGACTGAACAACCTTCATTTCCATTCAGTATTTGTCGCTGCCGCGAGCAGCAAAGGATGACCCATGCCTATTAGCACCAAGAATGAGACGATTTGCTCGTCGGTCCTGCACTATGCACTCTTCTGCACCTTCACCAGAGCGTTAAACGCCCATCCTGCCTTCGCACTAGGTGCGACAGGGTTGGTGGTTATGTTGACGCCACCCGGCCAACCGGCCAGAGATTATGGGCCCTCCGCCGGTGCGTTCCTTTATGAGGGGCTGGCAAGGTCAGACTATGACACCGTCGGTTTTCAGTTCGTGGCCGCGAGAGAGAAGCCGGAGAAGATTAAGTCCGAGTTTGGTGCTGAGTGCGCCCGTAAGGTACGGGCAATTGTAATTTCCGAAACTGATAATCTCCCGGTCAGTATCATGGTGGCTGCAGATGTTATCGTTCAGCTGGAGCCGGTTAGCGAAAACGATCTGCGTGATGCCTGCCGGGACGTTCTAAATCTGAAGGTTAGCGCGAAGCAGGCCAAGCAACTCCTTGCGTTCCCACAAGAACTGATGGTCAGCGCCCTTCGGCGAAACCGAACGACTTCAGAAACGATCCGACGTCTTAAAACGCTCTCGCTCGACAATGAACTTGGCACGCCGATTGAGGAGCCTACGCCTCGTCTCGAAGAGCTTCACGGGTATGGAGACGCGAAAAAATGGGGTCTTCAACTCGCCGCTGATTTGAAGCTGTGGGAACGCGGGAAACTGAAATGGTCCGAAGTAGACCGGGGCCTGCTGTTGAGCGGTCCACCAGGCGTCGGAAAAACAATCTTCGCAAAGGCACTCGCTCAAACTTGCGGCGTTTATTTCGTCGCAACATCGGTGGCGCAATGGCAGTCGAAAGGGCATCTCGGTGACTTGCTGAAAGCAATGCGTTCCGACTTCGCCACAGCCATCAACAATGTGCCGAGCATCATCTTCCTCGACGAACTGGACTCCATTGGGGACAGAAACACTTTCAGCGACGAGCATGCTTCCTACTCGGTTCAAGTTGTGAACGGTCTGCTGGAGACTCTCGATGGAACAACGAAGCGTGATGGCTTAATTGTTATCGGCGCTACCAATCACCCAGACAAAATCGATCCGGCCATTCGTCGACCAGGGAGGTTGGACAGACATGTTGTCATTGGAATGCCTGACGAGGCAGATCGAGTTGCAATTCTCCGTCAGCTACTTGGCGTCGAAAGTTCCCTTGATCTGGAAGTGTTGGGTCCGATTACAGAAGCTATGTCAGGCGCAGACTTGGCGCAGGTCGTTCGCGATGCCAAGCGAATGGCTCGAAGACAAGGTCGGGCCGTCGCGCTTTCGGACCTTACTTCTCAGCTGCCGCAACTGATCCCGGTCACCGGCGCGTATCGTCGTTCCGTCGCCGTCCATGAGGCAGGCCATACTGTTGTTGGGATCAAGTTGGCTTACGGCAAGTTCCATGGTGTTTACATTGGCAAGCAGCTCAATCCGCGCTTCGGTTTACAGAGCGCCGGAGGTGCGGCTTTCGAAATTCCCGTGTTATCGCTTCGGAATGACCAGCGATACCGAGACGAGATCTGCGTCTGCCTCGCGGGGATCGCGGCCGAAAAACTGATCTTGGGCAGTCATGGCGACGGGGCTGGAGTGGGGCCCGGGAGTGACCTGGCGCGAGCCACCAGCTTGGCGTTGGATATGGAAACCAAAGCAGCAATGGGGGATCGTCTGTTTCAGTTCGGCCGCGGAACAAGCTGGGACGCATTTGGCCCGCAACAGGTTCCTTGGCTGATGGATCGGGTGAACCAGATCCTGCGGGAACAGCTGGATCGCGCTCGGGATATCCTTGAGCGTGAACGAGCCCTCCTGCATGCCGTAAGTGAGGAGCTAGATACAGTCGGAGCGGTCCCGCCCTCCCGCCTGGACGAACTGCAGCAGGAAATCGACGGAAGCAAGCGAAATAGGCCTGTCGATGACGGGTCGGTTTCCGCACCGGAAAGGCCGAAGGCGCTGCCCTCAGAAAACGGGGTAGCGGCGCGAAAGGAGGCACGGCCATGAGGGTTTGGGTCATTAGCGATATGCACGCCTCGCATTCGGACCTGTTCCTGGCGCGATCACTTGATGTACCTGCGGCCGACCTTTGCGTCTGCGCAGGCGATATCTCGGGCAACATTGAGCGCTCGATCGACTTTCTGTTCGCCGAAATCGCACCTCACATGCCGGTCGTCACCACGCTGGGAAATCACGACTTCTACGGGACGTCGATCGATCGGGCCCTTGAGTACGCGCGGAAATGGACGGCCGGAACCAATGTACATGTCCTAGAGAACGAGGAGTTTCGGAAGGGTGATCTGCGCGTCATCGGGGCGACGCTCTGGACGGATTTCGAGATCGCCGCCCACGACGCTGGTTATCTGCCAGTCGATACTCGACGGGACCTTGCGATCAACGAGTGCCGTCGATACCTCCTGGACTTCCGTGAGATTTATCGATCCGATGCGCGGAAGGATGGGGAGGGCGGGTTCATTACGKCGAGGGAGATGATGTCTCGTCACCATGAGAGCCGGGCGTACATCGAGGGAGAACTCGCAAAGCCGTTTGACGGCGCGACCATGGTGCTGACCCATCATGCTCCAACACCCCGGTCGTTGGACCCAAGTTTCGATGGCCATATCTCGAACGCCGCCTTCGCCTCGGATCTATCGGCGCTGATCGAAGCGGGTAAACCGTCATTCTGGGTCCACGGACACATCCATCGCTTCCACGACTACATTGAGGGAGAAACGAGGGTGCTTTGCAATCCCAGAGGTTATCAACACGAGCGTTCAGGAGGCGGGTTCAGGCCAGGCTTCGTGATCGAAACAACGCCTCTGGAGGGATAGGGCGATAGGGGCACCATTTCCGTACAGCATCGACGCCTCCACGCTGGAAGGGAAGTCCGAAGTAGCATAACCTGACATCGGAGGTAGACGAATGGCCTTTCCATCACCGAAAAACCACGATCCTGATGATCGGCTCGAAGAAGCGGCCAATGAAGCGTTCAATGCGTTGGAGCTTCTCCTGGCTGAGGCCAACAAGGCTGGGTGGGGCACTCGCGAAATAACGCAGGCCTTCGTCCTTGCTGCCGAGGCATTGAAAGCGTCGAACGACAGCGATCCGGACCCGAGTGAAGATCAGTCAAAACCGACGATCGGCCCAGAGCAAGGGCAGGTGGGGCACGGTGAAATCTACGACTGATCAAAATTCAGACGTGTGAGCTTGGTGTCGACCGCAGTGATCGATCCAACAAGGAGATAGCAGACCTTTCTGCGAGCTTCATTTGGAGGAACAACAGTTTCTGCGAGCGAAGCGTTTCGCACACACTATTGAACAGGCAATGGAAAGAGGCCGACTTTGCCGGACGAGCGAGCCACTTGCAAGTCCGTCTCGTAAACCGAGCATCACTGAAGCTATCTGCTGTCAGTTTTGGATTGCCTATCATTGAAGCGCAGGCGGTCGTGGAGGCTGAAGCCTAGCGGCTATGGCAGAGGGGGAACCCCAAAGTAATGTTTCGCCACGATCTGGTGGGAACGAAATGCCGTCCGCCAGCCTTTTCGCGTTCATACCCTTGAAATCTTCGCCTTCAAATAGCGCCGTCAGAAGGTCAAGTAACCCTGGGTGAAGACATCAGTAGCCATTTGATGCATCGTGTCTACGATTCGCGCGACAATAAATGAGATGCATGATTATTGCATACAGCAGACATCGAGTAGCGATTTAGATGCAGCTAACAAAAAACGTTAACGTAACGTAATGCTAGCTTGATTTCGGGAAGAGGCATGCTTTTAATCGCCCAACTAGAATGTTTACTACGCGAAGATCGCTCTCAGGTCGAATTAATCAGAGTTTAATGTCTGTAGCGAGTAAAGGTTGAATTTGAATGGGGCTCGGGACGATCTTCTCGTTCGCTGGAAGATGTTGAACCGTCGAAAAGCTTACGGCTGGTGTCGATAGAAGTTCAACTGAATGTTATTTAAATTAGCTTGTGGGGGCTACAGTTGTGAGTGGTGAAACGGTCCGTAGGGCCGAACAGGGCTCTGCGTGGGCGGAGAATGTTGATACCGAGATCGATCAACCCCCTAGTAAGCCCCGCCTGATTGGGGATACCGCTCCGAAACCACATATCACCACTAGGCTGCCGCAGCAGGATGATGGGCCGTACTGGCGAGTCCGGTGCACAAGCATCAAGGACACGCGATTTTTTCCGATATCCCGTTTTCGGCCAAGAAGTTCGCTCACCTGGAAATGCAGTCCACGGACCCGACGCCTGATCGTGGCCGAGTGCGACGAGCGTATCGACGGATTGGCATGTTTTCGGCGGGCGAATACTTTTTGGGCGACGGCGGCGTGATGACGATGATGCACCTGATCACTGTTGATGTGGAACTACGGCCGGTTTCGCTCGACAAAGACTTTGCCAAGCTGGTGAGAGGTAATACGGCCTGGTCAAAAACATGCGGCGCAAGTCAAATTCCGGTCCACCTCAGCAGCGTTCGGCGTCAGACGGATCGGCTGCAAGATGCGGGAGGCGGAGTGTGTATTGGGCAGCTGTGCAGCGAAGATGGGGCCGTAGCGCTCGAAGGGTGCACGTCCTTGAAGTTCACCTGAATACTGCCTTAAGTAACAAATTGTCTTTCGACAAAGTAAACTCCGGAGATATTGCTTTGCCAGAACCAAGAAAATACAAAGGTCGACCTCATGTATCCACGGCAGAAAAGATAAGGCGCCTTATATACTTCGCTTTGCTCTCCGCTGTTTGCTATATTATTATTCGTATATTCGACACGGCGTGGGTAGCATTCCCATTGGGTCTCCTCGTCGGTGGCATCGGCCTTGGTGAGATCAACGGATTGAGTATTTTTTCCATCATCTCGAGAAATCGCGACGAAAATAATCATCAAGATTAAATGGGGACGAATAAATTGTTAGTTTCGGCATCAAATGACGCATCTGAAAATTCCGACAATGGTTCCAATACTTCTCATGGCTTTAATGATCCGAATACCTTAGGCAGCGTCGGTAATTTTGTGTCTGGTATTTCCGCAGGTTTATCCGGTTTGAGTAAGCACATCGAGGGGCTTGCCAAAGCTCTTCCCGATCTTATGGAAGACCTTGGCCAGTTTTCGACAGTTTTGGGGGCATCCGGATCCATTGTCGGTCTTGCTGGTATAGGTCTTGATATCCAGTCCTATCACGCGGCTGGCTACGATTTTGCGGAAAGTACTACACTATCCGTTGGAACTTATCTTGCGAGTGCCGGAAGCGGTTATGTGATCGGCGCGATCGTCCTCTCACTTGCGGAAGTCAGTGCGGTCACTGCGGCAACCGTTTTTGTTGCACCGGTGGTAGTCGGCGCTGCGTCGTTCGCCATCGGTTACGGCATTAGTTATAAGGTGCACGAATGGTTTCCTGGGAAGCCGCCTGCCACCAGCGGCACCACCGCCGCCAGCGTGCCTGGAGGCGCCTTACAACCTGGATTAGCGTCTTCGTCCGTCGCCGCCTCCCCAGACGCGGCGACGCAGGTTGGTCAGCCTGCCTCCGGATCGGCTACCCCTGTCTCGCCAATATCCGGTCCTCAGTTCGGGTCGATCACCCCAATCACGCCGACGCCGGTCGTTCCGGTCATGCCCAAGATCCCGGCTACACAGCTCGATTTTTCTGCCGACCCCTTCGGCGGCTATGGTGGCTTTGACAACGGTACGTCCACAAACCGCAACGGCGGTGGCGGCGGCGGTGGCAAACCCGATGCAACGGGGTCAGGCGGCGGGTCCACTTCGGGGACCTCCACCGGGGGGACTGCGGCTTCCCAAGGGAGTTCCACCGGAGCTAGTCACCACGGCAGTTCTGGCTCGGCGCCAAGAGGATCAAACGGCGGCAGCCCACTTGGTGACAGCAACAAAGGCACCCCCGTAAGTGACGGGATTGACCCGCAGCCGATCGGATGGGGCACGTTCGATAGCTCGGGTAGGATGACTAGCTACCGCGCGGTGTCGCAGGACGACGAACCAGTCCTTCTGGACATTTCGGGCAACGGCCTGTCCATCAATCCGCTTTCCTCGTCATCACAATTCGTCGACACCAATGGTGACGGCTACGATCACCGCACCGCTTGGGCAGGTAACGGCACAGGCGTGCTTGTTCTGGACGCAGACGGCAATGGCAAGATCAGCAACTCATCGGAATACGTCTTCACCCAATGGGATCCAACTGCCACTAGCGACCTTCAGGCCATCAAAGATGTCTTCGACACCAACGGCAACGGGAAGCTTGACGCGGGTGACGCTCGGTGGTCGTCATTCAAGGTCTCCGTCAACGGACAGCTGGTTTCGCTCGACTCGCTCGGGATCACCTCCATTGACCTGACCCCGAAGGGAAGTGGTCAAAGCTTCGGCGACGGCTCCGCGATAACCGGGACGACAACCTATACCAAGTCGGATGGTTCTACCGGCGCAGTCGGCGACGCCGCGTTTGCGACGGACGCCAATGGATATGTCATCAGCCGCCATGCCACCGCGAACGGTGACGGCTCAACGAACGAGCAGATTCTTGGGTACGATGCCTCGGGAGCCCTGGCGTTCCAGAATACTGTCGTCACGAGCGCCGACGGACATAGCATCACCACCAGTTTCGACGATGACGGCAATGGGACGTTCGATCGGTCGCAGACCGATGTATCCGTGGTCAACGCCGACGGAACGCGCACGCATATGGTTGCAAATTTCAATGCCGATGGTTCGCTGGTAAACCGATCTATAACGACGACAAGCGCCGACAGGGCGACCGTGACCACGACCGTTGATCAGGATGGTGACGGAAACGTCGATCAAAGCCAGGTCTTTGTCACAACCGCTGATGGCTCGACCACGACGACCACCCGATCTTTTAGCGTCGACGGTTCGACACTGAAGAAAGTTGTCGTCCAATCGAGTGCCGACGGCCTGTCGAAAACAACCCGCACGGATATCAATGGCGACGGTGTCGACGACACTATCGTTTCGGATCTGACATCGGTGGCGTCCGATGGGTCACGGACGCGAACTGTATCCAATAGCAGCACCAATGGGACGCTTTTGTCGACCACGACAACGGTTACCAGCGCCGACAGTCGAACGAAGACCGTGTCTTCCGACTTCGATGGCAACGGCACGTTGGATGAGCGCGATCAGAGCCAGACGACTATTGGAAGCGACGGAAGTGTTACAATCACGACTTCGAGCTTCAACGGCGACGGATCGGTAAAGGGTAAGACCACCACCGTCACCAGTGCGGATGGCCTCTCCAAAACCGCGTCCAGCGATCTCAACAGCGATGGCGTTTTTGACGTGGTGACGTCGGACGTGACGGTTGTCGCAGCAGACAACAGTCGCGTAGAAACCGTTTCGGCCAAGAGCGCCAATGGCACTTTGCTGTCGAGCACCGTGACCACCATCGGCACCAATGGCAAGACGACGGGCATTTCTGCCGACACAAATGGCGACGGCGCCATTGATCGCGCGACAACGTTTACGGTTGCTGCGGACGGCTCGACCACGCAGACCGCAACCGCACTCAATGCCGACGGCTCGATCATCAGCAAGACGATCAGTACCACGTCCGCTGACGGCCTATCGAAGTCGGTCACTTCAGACCGCAACGGCGACGGGATCTCGGATGCCGTTACCACTGACGTCATCGTCGCCAATGCCGACGGCAGCCGGACGGAGACCGTTACGGTCAAGAGCGGCGGCGGTTCAACCCTTGCGACGACGGTCACGACGACATCAGCCGACAGTCTGACCCAGACGGTCCAAGCAGATGCAAATGGCGACGGCGTTTTCGATCAAATTTCGACCGACGCGATCGTCCTCAACGCCGATGGTAGTCGCCGGGAAACCGCGACCGTTCAGAGCAGCAACGGTACGTTGGAGGCCAAGACGATCACGGTCGTCAGCGCCGATCGTCGGACTTCGACGGTGACGTCGGACACCGACGGCGATGGCAATGTCGATGTCACATCAGTCCAGGCAACGGCCGCCAACGGCAGTCAGACGACGACTACGACCAAGACAAGTGCCAGCGGCGCGATCATCACGCGCACGACGACAGTTGTCAGCGCTGACGGTTTGACGAAGACTGTCGCATTCGATCAGAACGGCGACGGTACAGTTGATGTGAACTCCGTCGATCAGACGGTTCTCAATGTCGATGGCAGCCGCGTCGAGACGGTGACGACTACGAGCGCCAACGGCGCGTTGCTCGACAAGACAAAGACGACGGTAAGCAGCAACGGCCTGACGGTCACGACTGAGGATGACCGGAATGGCGACGGTGTTGTCGACACGAAGGCCATCCAAGCCGCATCGCTGAATAGTGATGGATCGACGACGAAGGTTACATCGGACTTTTCTGGAACTGCCTTGACAGATAAGACAACGACCGTCACCAGCGCGAATGGTCTCGTATCCAGAAGCGATCGCGACCGGAACGGCGACGGCGTCATCGATCTCAGCACACTCGTGACCAAGACCATCAACGCCGATGGTTCAACCGGGGAGGTCGATACGGTCCTTGCCGGAAACGCTTCGCTGATTTCGAAGACGACAAAGACAAGCAGCGCCGACGGCCGGTCGTCGCTGACGACATGGGATATCAATGGCGATGGCGCTGTCGATGTGCAGGAGACCTTGGCGATCAACGCTGCTGGCCTGACCACGGACACGGTCGAGCAATACAAGACCGGCGGCGCACTCGGCAGCCGAGCCGTCACCACGACTTCGGCGACTGGTCTTTCGAAGACCACCAGCTCCGATCTTGACGGCAACGGCGTCTTTGAACTGGTCACCACCGACGTTACCAATCTGAACGCCGATGGCAGCCAGACACGGATTATCTCGCAATTCGGTGCCAACAGTGTTTTGACGTCGAGGACGACCACGACCGTCAGTGCCAACGGCCTGACCAAGACCACGAGCTGGGCAGACGGCAGCAATGCGACAGTTCGCTCCAGCAGCGATGTCACGGTTCTCAATGTCGACGGCACGACGACCGAGACGTTGTCGTATTTCAAGGCCGACGGTTCGCTGGAGAGCAAGGCGGTTACGGCGACCGGCGCCCATAATTTGACCTCGACGGTCACATCCGACGCCAATGGCGATGGCGTGATCGATCAGCGCTCTGTCACCACCCGCAATGCA
This sequence comes from Rhizobium sp. 2YAF20, assembly GCF_052114685.1. NCBI lineage: Bacteria > Pseudomonadati > Pseudomonadota > Alphaproteobacteria > Hyphomicrobiales > Rhizobiaceae > Rhizobium > Rhizobium sp. 2YAF20. Next base: position 65,613 of record NZ_JBFRFF010000033.1, read on the forward strand.
GACGGAAGCGTCGTTCAGACACTGACGGATCTGGCGTCGGACGGCAGCAAAAAAGACCTGAAGTCTGTCACCGTCAGTGCCAATGGCCTGCAGCAGACGACGGATTATGATCCCGACGGCAATGGTGTCGTCAATATCAGAGAGATCAAGACAACGGTTCTCAACGCCGACGGTAGCAAGACGACAACCACGACGCTACTGAACGCAGGTGCGAATGGCCTTGTCGTCAAGGCGACCACCGTCGTCGATACTTCGGCGGACGGTCTTACGATTTCGACCAAATTGGATACGACCGGCTCTGGCACGTTCAATAGGTCTAAGACCGATGTTACGACACTGAATGCCGACGGTTCCAAGACACAGATCGTCAGCGCCTATACAGGGACCACGCTCACCAGTCGCTACTTGACGACCACGAGCGCCAACGGTCTATCGATTATCTCAAAGTCGGACTTCACCGGCAGCGGGACTTACAGTCAGACAGCGACGGATGCCAGCGTGCTCAACGCCGATGGTACCGTCACGCGTACGATATCCAGCACCAAGTCTGACAGTTCGGTGATTTCGACATCGGTGATCACCACCAATGCCAATGGCCAGGCTGTCACCTCGAACGAGCAGAGAACCGGTTTTGCCACCGAAAATCTCAGCGACACGATCGAGGTGTTGGCCGATGGCGCAACTCGCGAAACGGCGACCACCACCGACACCGCCGCCAAGCTTCTCGACAAGGTCGTCACTTTGACCAGCGCCGACAAGCTGACGGTGACCATCGACCGCGACGCCAATGGCGACGGCATTGTCGATCAGCATCAGCAGACGGTCAGGGCTAACTCCGGCATCCTGACCACCGTTATGACCGATCTGAAGGCCGACGGTACGATTCTTGATCGCTCGACGACCACTGTTTCGGCAAACGGATTGCAGACGACGATTGATTGGGATCTCGACGGCAACGGCACCACCGATCGCCGCCGGAGCGAAGTCGATACCAATAATGCCGACGGCAGCCGCACCAGCGTGATTTCCGACACAGATCTGATTGCCAACAAGCTCGCCTCGAAAACCACCACGAGCCTGTCACCCGACGGCACGACCCGGACGACTTACAAGGACGTCAATGGCGACGGAACGGTCGATCAGACCGACACGCTTGTACTATATCCCTCCGGCAATATCATCGATTCCGTCAGCAACACAGCGACTGCCCGCGACGTTTCCTATCTGGCCGCCGGTGGCGTCTATTGGAAGCAGGCGATCGCTGCCAACGTGGAAACCGATAGTCTTGCAGATGGTCATTCGAAGACCATCAAGTATGACTATGACGGCGACGGGGTCTTCGAGACCATCATGCAGTCACAGCTCCAGGTCGATGGCTCGGTGGTAACCACCGTCATCGAGACCAATACAAACGGCACGACCAAGGCGAAGGGTACGATCACCACCAGCGCCGATGGCCTGACCACGGTCATGAACAAGGACACCGATAATGACGGTGTCTACGATCATATTGAAACGGCGATCACCCATGCCGACGGTTCGGTAACCCTGACCAAGGTCGACCGGAACGCCGACAATTCTCTGAAGCAGACGGTTGTCGACACGGTCTCGGCCCTTGGCAGTCTGACGCTTCGTGTGACCACGGACAGCCTTGGGCACAAAACGTCGCAGCTGGTCATTGCTGCCGATGGTTCGTCGACAACGACCATCTATGACGGGCCGAGCGGACAACAGCTGAGCGTCAGCAACGCCAACAAGGCAGGCATACTCACTAGCGCGACGCTCTACGATTCGTTCAATGCTCAGCCCTGGACCAGGGACGAGCAATCGTTCGATGCATCCGGCAAGAAGACGCTGGAGAAGCAATACAATGACGATGGAACGAGAACCGAGATCACCTTCAATGTCTCGACCGGGGCACAGCAACACATTGACTATTTCAACGCGTCAAGCGTGCGCACGACCTCGATCGATTACGACCTGGCAAACGTGGCCGCCTGGACGCGTGCTCAGCAGAACTACGACGCCTCGGGCCGCGTGACCTATCGGGCCGAATTCAACGACAATGGCACCGAGACGGCATATACCTACGACCCATCGAACGCCCAGCCATGGTCGAGCATAACCCAGACGTTCAACACCGCCGCTCAGTTGACCACGCAAACGCAATACAACGACGACGGAACGCGAAACGTCACCACGTTCGACCCCACCAACGTTCAGTCTTGGTCCCGCCTCGATGAAAACTATGACGCTAGTGGCAGACTGACGTACCAGCTCTTTTATAACGACAACGGTCAGAAGCTCGCGAACACTTACGACGCGACCAACGTACAGTCATGGTCTATTATCCAACAACTGTTCGATACGAGTGGTCGGTTGGTGGCGCAATCGCAATACAATGATGACGGCACGCGATTTGCCACCACCTATGACGTCAACAACGTCCAACCCTATTCCCGGGCAGAACAGACATTTGACGCGGCCGGACGCCTGACAACCCAAACGAACTACAATGACGACGGTACACGTACCGCCTATACCTGGGATGTCACCAACGTCCAGGGCTGGTCGAGCGTTACGCAGCTGTTCAACACAGCTGGCCAGATGACCAATCAGTATGTGGCCAACGACGACGGCAGCCAGGTTCAATACACCTGGGACGTCGCCAATTCGCAACCCTGGTCATACGTCGCGGATGTGATCACCGCGGGCGGAAAGCTCGCAACGCATTATGTCTATAGCGACAATACCAGCCAGTGGACGATCACCTCCTATGACGTGAACAACAACCAGCCCTGGACGTCGCTGGTCCAGGCCTTCATCAATTCCGGCCATATTTCAACCGCAACGTCCTACAATGACGACGGCAGCTACACGAACTACCAGTACAACAGTGCTGGCACGAACACGGCGTGGCAGCGCTATGCTTATTCGGGCGGTACCGGCCATGGAGACAGCGGCATAAAAATGGTCGATCAATGGCCAAACCCTTACACCGGCGGCCACGGTCCGGTCTTGCTCGACCTCAACGGTGACGGCTATATCGATCTTCGCCCACTTGACCCAAGTGCGCTCGCGACAGGCTCGTCGGTGACGTTCGACTGGAACAGCGACGGTGTCAGGGACGGAACGGCCTGGGTTGGACCCCAGGATGGTTTCCTGGCAATCGATCTCGGAGCCGACGGCCAGGCTGGCGCGGACGGTAAGATCGATCAGCCAAAGGAACTCGCCTTTTCGCTCTGGGCGAGCGACAGCGACGTCGCCGCCAACGGTGGCCCGGTGTCCGACCTTCAGGGTCTTCGGCTTGCCTTTGACAGCAATCATGACGGTGTGCTGGATGCCCATGACGACCGCTGGAGCGAATTCAGGGTGTGGCGCGACGCTAACCAGAACGGCGTCAGCGATCCCGGCGAGCTGCTGACGATGACCGATGCGGGGATCAAACTGATCAACCTGCTGCCGACCACAGACGGCACGCAGGCGTTCTCCGATGGTTCGGCGATCACCGGCACCAGCTCCTACCAGACGGCGGATGGTTCGAAGTATCTGGTCGCCGATGCCACGCTTGTTTCTCAACCTGCTCTCTACAATGCCAATGCCGCGTAACGCAGGGCAAACAATCGAGAGCTGCCGATGTGGAAACACATCGGCAGCTCTTTCCAAGTGGGGTGTTGTGCCAGCGTTTGCGTTTGCCGCAAGAGCGCTTAGGCGGTGAACGATTCCGTGATTTTGGAACCGGAGCGATCGGGCACGACTGAGCAACCCTCGAACGCTCCCGACAGCGGACTTGCGGCACTGACGGCGGTCGCCGGATACTACCGGATTGCGTCACGCCCGGAGACGCTGGCAAGGGAATTGGCGCTGAAGGGCCTAAGTTCGCGCGAAGACATTCTGCGGGCCGCGTCGGGGCTCGGGCTGAAGTCCCGTATTGTCTCGGTCCACAATGAGAAGCGGTTGTCGACACTGCCAGCACCCGCCCTGGCGTCGTTGAAGGACGGCAGTTTTGCCGTCTTCGGCGGCATCATGGCCGATGGCACCTATCGGCTGATCAATCCGGTCGATTTTTCCGCCCGTAACCTCACACCACCCGAACTGCTGGAGGCAACCAGCGGCACGTTCATTCTGGTGCAACGCAAATTCTCCGGCGTCGGATCAGCACGCCAAGCCTTTGGTTTCAGCTGGTTCCTGCCATCGATCTGGCGCTATCGCCATGCGCTCGGCCATGTCCTGCTTGCCTCGCTGTTCGTCCAATTGTTTGCCCTGGTGACGCCGCTGTTCTTCCAGGTGGTCGTTGACAAGGTTCTGGCGCATCGGAGCTATTCGACGCTGATTGTCCTGGTGATCGGGCTTGCGGCAATCGGCCTTTTTGACGTCATCATCCAGTATCTGAGGACCTATGCCTTGTCGCACACGACGAACCGCATCGATGTCGAACTCGGACGTCGGTTGTTTCGCCATTTGCTCAATCTGCCGCTCAGCTATTTCGAGACGAGGGCGGCAGGGCAGACCGTGGCGCGTGTTCGCGAGCTGGAGACCATCCGCAATTTCCTGACCGGACAGGGCCTGTTTTCCGGTCTCGATTTTGTCTTCACCATCATCTTCATCGTCGTACTGTTTTCCTATTCGACCAAGCTGGCCTGGATCGTCGTCGCCTCCATTCCCTTCTACCTGGCGATCGGCTTCCTCATCCGGCCGTTCCTGAAGGACAAGATCGACGAGAAGTTTGATCGCGGCGCCTATAGCCAGCAGCTGCTGGTCGAAACGGTGGTCGGTGTGCAGACGCTGAAGGCCGCCGCCGTCGAACCAGTGGTCGCATCCCAATGGGAAGAGCGGCTGGCCGCCTACGTGCAATCATCATTCCTGACGACGATGCTGGCTGCCAAGGGCCAGAACGCCATCCAATATGTCAACAAGCTGACATCGGCAGCCCTCCTGTTGTTTGGAGCCCAGGCGGTGATCAACGGCGAGCTGACAGTCGGTGCGCTGGTCGCCTTCAACATGATCGCCGGGCAGGTCTCGCAGCCGATCCTGCGGCTGTCGCAGCTGTGGCAGGATTTTCAGCAGGTGCAGGTGTCGGTGGCACGGCTTGCCGATATCTTGAATGCGCCCCAGGAACCGCGTCCGGCCGTTGCCATCAGCCTGCCGACCCCAAGGGGGGCGATTTCGTTCAAGTCGGTGAACTTCCGCTATTCCGCCGATGGCCATGATGTGCTGAAGGACATCACCTTTTCGGTCAATCCGGGCGAGGTGATCGGCATTGTCGGCCCGTCCGGTTCTGGCAAGTCAACGCTGACCAAACTCGTCCAGCGGTTTTACATCCCCAACAATGGCCAGGTGTTTGTCGACGGCCAGGACATCGCGCAGGTCGATCCGGCCTGGCTGCGCTCCAACATCGGTGTCGTGCTGCAGGAAAACATGCTCTTCAACCGTTCGATCCACGACAACATCTGTCTGGTCAATCCGGCGATGTCACGGGCAGCCGCCATGCAGATGGCGCGACTGTCAGGGGCCGACGAGTTCATATCCAAGCTGCCGCGCGGCTACGACACGCTGATCGAGGAACGCGGCGCCAATCTTTCCGGCGGACAACGCCAGCGCCTGGCGATCGCCCGCGCTTTGGCGACCAACCCGCCGATGCTGATCCTCGACGAGGCGACCAGCGCCCTCGACTATGAAAGCGAGCGGATCATTTTGGGCAACATGCGGGAGATCGTCCGGGGCAGGACGGTGATCATCATCGCGCATCGCTTAGCGACGGTGCGCTACTGCAACCGCATCATCGGCATGAAGGATGGTCGGATCGTCGAAGAGGGAACGCACGAAACGCTGCTGGCGCGGCCCGGCGGCCTCTATGCGCATCTGTGGGCGCTCCAGTCCGGATCGAACCAGCCATGAACATCGCTGTCCGCGACACCCCAAAGCCGAGAAAGCCACGCAAGCGGAAAGCGATTGACAACGCCTTCCTGCCTGCCGCCCTGGAGATATTGGAAACCCCGGCATCGCCGATCCGCGCGGCCGTCATCTGGTTCATCTGCATCCTGTCAACGGCAACCCTGTTGTGGAGCTATTTTGGCACCTTCGACATCGTCTCGACGGCGCAGGGCAAGATACAGCCGACCGGACGGGTGAAGATCATCCAGGCGCTGGAAATGGGAAAGACAACGGCGGTTCCTGTTGCCAATGGTTCGAAAGTCAAAGCTGGCGACGTGCTGGTCGAACTCGATGCTACCGAGCTGAAGTCCGACGAGGATGCAGCGTCCGTCGGCCTGCAGGGCTATCAAGGTGAGGTGGTGCGGCGGAACGCCGTATTGGCGGTCGCCGATGCCTGGCGAAAGCAAGGCATATGGAACGGTGACAGAACGGTTTCGGAGCAGGCGCTGCCCCTCGTCGAGGGAACGCCTGACACCATCCGCCGCCGCGAGCAGCAGATTTACGCCGCCGATCTGTCGCAGCTGGATGCCTCGCTCGACAATCTCGCGGCCCAACGTCAGCAGCATCAAGCGACCATCAACCGCCTCGACGGCGCCATCGCCGCCCATAGAATATTGATAACGACACTCGCCGAGCGGGTCGCTATGCGCTCGACGTTGCTGACGAGCGAAGCCGGATCCAAGGCTGGCGTCATTGACGCCACCGAGATCCAGCAAAAGGAGGAGTCCGATCTCGCCGAGCAAATCGGCCAGCTGGAAGAGGCGAAGGCCGCTTTTGTCGTTGCCACCAGCGAAGGCGAAAAGACCTTGCAAGCCTTTATCGCCGACAATGTCGAGCGCGAGGGTGAAGCTTCTCGTCAGGTCGATCAATTGCGCCAGCAGCTCGTCAAGGCTGGCAACCGGCGACGGTCGATGACGATCACCAGTCCGATCGACGGCACGGTGCAGACATCGGCAATCACAACGGTCGGGCAGGTCGTCACCGCCGGGACGGAACTGATGCGGGTGGTACCGAGCGGCACGTCGCTGGAGATTGAGGCCTATATCCCCAACAGTGACATCGGCTTCGTGTCCGTCGGGCAGATCGCGGTCATCAAGGTCGAAGCCTTTCCCTTCACCCGCTACGGCATCATCAGTGGACACGTCACCGGCGTCGGCACCGATGCGATCCCGGAACCCGACGCCCAGACGCTCGAGGGCCAACCGGTAAAACCGCTGCAGAGCGTCATTCCGGTCGGCAATGTTCAGCGCGTGCAAAATCTAGTGTTTCCGGTGACGATCAAGCCGGATGTCTCAACCATCAATGTCGATGGGAAGGTCCTGCCGCTGTCGCCGGGCATGGCTGCGACGGTCGAGGTCAAGACCGGGAAAAGGCGGATATTGGAGTATCTGTTTTCGCCGCTCGCGGAGATTTCGTCTGAGGCGATGGGCGAGCGGTAGTCGTTGTCCGCTGGTCTCTCAACTGCAAGATAAACCGCCATCCATTCCGGGGTGTCGGTCGCTAGGATAGTCCTGTAGAAGCTCGGAGAAGAGGTCTTCTCGCATCTTTGCGCCGCAGCTTGGGGAATAATAATTCAATGAGTGCGGGAAATGGCTCGCTGTAGCAGCGATATGGCCTTAAAATGGGTCTTGCCCAATGATAGCCGGGTCTGAAAACGGAAATAATATGTTCAATTGGTTGAGGTCGGCGCTGGCTTGGCCGAAATCGCTATGGAGAGCTCCAGCAAAACCAAGGTCTGTTGTTCGCCAAAGAATTCTCGTTGTCACGAGATATGAAGGCGATGCGGCGTCTCCACCCATGTACTGGAAGCAAAGCCATCCTTCCTCGATTAAGCGATCGTGTCCCGGGAAGTGGTGTAGCTGACGGAAGGTAGCAAAGCCGAGCGCCCGCGCGTTTTTCATAGCGCTGTAGCGGGTGGTCGGGTTTGCGGGCGGCCATCAGTGTTTTCCGCTAGGGTCGGGTTGTTGAAGACCAACCTGACGGAAAGACCACCGATGACCAATGACATGATGGACGTGCGCTCGCTTGTTGAGAAGAGCGCGGATGCAGATTTATTG
>NZ_JBFRFF010000034.1:0-71485 GCF_052114685.1 Rhizobium sp. 2YAF20
CGAATACCTCTCGCTCAAGCTCGACGATCCGTCCTTCACGGCTCCGGTCTATGCCTCCCTCGTCCAGGGCGACAAAGGCGAGCACAAGCTCATCTGGTCCCGCTAAACAGCACCAAGGCGCCCCGCTCACTGCGGGGCTACCCATCAACCCCCGGAATTATGCGGAGTAAAATCTACCGCAAACACCGGCAAAAGCAGTCTTCAGCGACCGATACTCCGCATAATCCCACTCTCTGCATAATCGACGTTATGTGGAGCTCCACATAATGTCGAGTTCGGCGCAGCGTGGAAGAAAACCTCGAATGACGGCCGTGACTATCTCTCGGTCAAGCTCGACGACCCGAGCTTCCCGGCCCCGATCTACGCAACCCTGATCGAGGTCGAAGGCGAGGAAGGCCTCTCTCTCATCTGGTCCCGGCTGAGCCGGGACTGATAGCAACGAAGGCCCCGCCGAAAGGCGGGGCCCTCCCTTTTAGGGGATCAGTTGTTCAGTGCATCCTTGAGCGCCTTTGCAGGCGCAAATGTCAGCTTCTTCGAAGCCGCGATTTTCATGGTCGCGCCGGTGGACGGGTTGCGGCCGTCGCGCTCTGGCGACGCCTTCACCTTGAATTTTCCGAAGCCCGGGATTGAGGTTTCAGCGTCGGAGCCGGCAGCTTCTGCGATCGCCTTGAACACGGCATCGACGATGCCCTTGGCCTGGACCTTCGTCAGGCTGTTGTCGGCCGCGATCTTGTCGGCAATATCATTGGTGGTGGTCATGGAATTCCCTCGCATCATCTAAGAAGACGGAATCACTGTCAGCTTGCGGAGGCTTTGTCATCGACGTGCTGCGGTGAGGAATGCCGGATAACCTTGATTTCCACAGGTGATTTTGGTCTATAGCCTCGATTTCGCTTTTCGCGGAGAAGTTCGAGGAACAGACCGATGGCGTGCTTCTCTTCATTGAAGAGGCGCACTTTCCGCTGGCCGCGTGTTCCGATCCTTCCCCAGCAGCGCACCAGCGACACGTCTCCGAACAGTGTCGGCTGGACCGCGAGCGCGTAGAACCGCGCCATGTTCTTCTCAAAGTCGACACGCTCGACATAGACGTGATAGGGTTGAACGATCATCTACGCAGAATCGCGCGTTCAGATTTCGGCGTCCAATCAGAGTTTTGAATCGTCCGATGCGGATGGATTCATTTTCGTGATCGGACGTTGCCGCTGCCCCTTTTCCGCTTTTCGACGTTGAAGAGTGTACCCTGTCGGGGTAGGGGGCAATCGTGCCTCACTTCATTCCTATTTCAACGTTCCTATTGAAGCGGTTGTGGCCGACGCAGGTTCTCATATCTTCGCGCCGGAACCAGATAGCGCGACCGCATCTCAGTGGCGCGTTGCCGGCGGTGAACACGATCTGCTCGTCGCCGCGCATGCGCAGAACCTCATGCGGCAGTATCAGTGGACGGCGCGCGAGCTGTTTGGAGCGTGTGCGTGACGATCCCGACATCTGCGACGAGCGGCTGGTCTGATCGACCTCGACCGTCGTGTCGCCGCAGCGTTTCGAGATATATTCAGCCGTCTCGGGATCGTTGATCGCGGCAAAGGAGACCCACGATGCCGACTCGAACCATTTCGATGTAGCGTCGCGGCCGCCATAGGCTTCCCGCATCTGCCCGATCGACTGGAATATCAATGTGAGCGTCAAGCCATATTTCCGGCCGGCGTCGCGGGCAGTCTCGAGGATGCGCAGATAGCCAAGACGCGCCACCTCATCGAGAAGAAACAGCGTCCTGTCATTTACCTCGCCGTTTCGATTGTAGATCGCGTTCATCAGCGCGCCGATGATCACACGCACGAGTCCCGGATGGGTCTCCAGCACCTTAAGATCAAGCGCGATGAAGATATCGGTATTGCCGGCGGCGAGATCGTCGGTCGTGAAGCTCGACCCCGACACTAGCGCCGCATAGTTGGGATAGGAGAGCCAGTGTGTCTCTTTCACAGCATTGGCATAGACGCCACTGAAGGTCTCGGGCGTCATCGAAATAAATGGCGCGACGTTCTCCTTCACGAAGGCCGAATCCGACTGGTCGTAAATGTTGGTGAGACGCTCACGCAGTTTCGGCTCAGGCTCGGAGAGGTTCTCCCTGACCTGTCGCAAGGTTTCATCCTTTTCTTGCCGGTGACCGGATAGGCAGACGTCGGCGATCAGCGCGGTCAGCAGCTGCAGCGCGGAGGCGCGGAAGAAGTCGTCACGAGCCGACGCCTGCCGCGGATTGTCGGTCATCACCCATGTGGCGACGGCGACGATATCCTCCTCCTTAGTGCTGCCGAACCGGCCGATCCAGTCGAGCACGTTGAAGCCGATCGCCGGATTCTCCGGACCGAGGACGATGACATTCCGTCCGTCCTGCTTTCGATGCTCGATCACCATCGGCGCGACTTCGCTAGACGGATCAAGCACGACGAGGCCGCCGCCCCATTTCAGCGCCGTCGGGATCGTCACCGACGTCGTCTTGAAGCCGCCGGAGCCGGCAAAGACGACGCCATGCGACGAGCCGAAGGAGCCATCGAAGCACAGCAACGGAGTCCTGCCGCCCGCCCCCCATGTGTCCTTGGCATCGGCGCGAAACGATACCGCCGCCACACTGTCGCGGTCGACGCGATATCGCTCGCCAATGACAATGCCGCCGGCATCGGGAAACAGCCGGGCAGCCTCGGGCATTCCCATCCAGTCGCTCTCGCCATGGATGGCGCGTTTGCCCCGGATGCGGCGCGGCGCGGCGGCCGCGAAAGCGGCATTACCCTTGATTGCTACACGCAGCCCGAAGACGCCGGCGAGAAGTGCTGCGGCGACGCCTGCCATCGTCGCCGGATCGGCATAGGCAATCGGCGAGCTCTCCGCCGGCACCTGAGTTACAAAAGCCGAAATCCGCGTCGCCTCGCGCAGCACGGCGATGATCATCGTGGCCACGGATCCGCCGACAACGCTGCATCCGGCCACCCTGATGCTCGACGAACCGTTCGTCGCGAAAAGGAAGATGACGCCAACCGCCCCGGCACCAACATAGGGCAGGGCGATTCCGGCCCGGCCGAGCATCAGCCGCGCGCTGTCTGTCTTGCCGAACGCGGCCAGCCATTGTTCGATCCCGGTCATTCCGATGACGACGGCGATCATCAACATGACGGGAGCGATGGCGAGCAGGATCCTACTCGACGTCACGCCCAAATGCCTCCGCACCGATCGCCGTCAGGCGCGATTTCTCCGCTGCGTCATTGCGCAATCGCTGGGCGGCGTCGATCAGCAGGCCGAGCAGCAGTGCCCGTTTCTCGTAGCGCAGGCCCGCCTTGACGATCAGGCCGCCCAGTTCGATTTTCTCGCGCGTGTCCTTTTTGCGCGCCTCTGACGATGCCGACCGACTCATCCGTTCAAGCCTCGCCAAAGCGGCCCGCAGCCGCGCCAGCCGTGACCGGCGGGGTCTCGCGCTTCCGAGGTTTTGCGTCTTGTCTGCAAAACCGCGCCGCGAGCTCCTCGAACGCCTTTTGCAATTCCGTCTCGTCGATCTCGATTTCGCCCAGTCCGGACTTCAGCGCGACGCGGCCAATCCGCTCGGCCTCTCGCGTCTCCGCCTGCCGGAGCTGATCCTGCAGGCGGGCGATTTCTTCTCGGATCTTCGATGACGGCTTCTTCATTCCGGTTGAACCTTTCCTGTCCGATGTGATTGCGCTCGGACATGAGTTTTCCTCAGGTAGGTCGCGTGCGCGACTCATAAAAAAGCTAGTCGGCAGGGCCGACGCTTTTGCCGATCATCCCGGCCGTTCCGAAGGAGCGGTTTCCAAGGGCGCAGTAATACGTCGCTGACGCGACGTGGCTAGCGCAGGCCAGGTCCAGGCCTGATCCGATCCCGACGAACACGATGTTCGTTCAACCGTTGGGATTCGTATCGCCTTGGCCATCACGCATTTCACGCCCCAGCTCATCGGACGCGGTAATGGCCGCAGCGCCGTGCTGTCTGCGGCGTACCGGCATTGTGCGAAGATGACCTATGAGATCGAGGCGCGCGCGGTCGACTATTCCAATAAGCGCAATCTCGCCCATGAGGAGTTCCTATTGCCGCCGGATGCCCCGAAATGGGCCCCCGCGCTGATCGCCGACCGCTCGGTTGCCGAAGCAGCCGAAGCCTTCTGGAACTGTGTCGAAGCCTTCGAGAAGCGCGAGGATGCGCAATTCGCCAAGGAATTCATCGTCGCGCTGCCGGTCGAGCTGTCGAAGGATCAGAACATCGCGCTGATGCGCCAGTTCGTCTTCGAGCAGGTTCTGTCGCGTGGCCAGGTCGCCGATTGGGTCTATCATGACGAGCCGGGCAATCCGCATGTCCACCTGATGACGACACTGCGCCCACTGACGGAGAAGGGCTTCGGACCGAAGAAGGCTGCTGTCATCGGTGATGACGGTCAGCCGGTTCGAATGAAAAGCGGAAAGATCCAATATCGTCTGTGGGCCGGTGAGAAGACGGAATTCCTTCAGCAGCGCAATGGCTGGCTCGACCTGCAGAACCTACATCTTGCGCTCGGCGGACTGGAAATCCGCGTCGACGGGCGTTCCTATGCCGAGCGCGGCATCGACATCGTTCCGATCGTCCATATCGGCGTCGGCACCAAGGCGATCCAGCGCAAATCGGAGCAAGACGGAAGCGCCGTTGAGCTCGAGCGGCTAAAATTGTTCGAGGAGCAGCGGCAGGACAACGCTCGGCGCATCGAGAAGCGGCCGGAGATCGTGCTCGAGATGATCTCTTCGGAAAAGAGCGTCTTCGATCAGCGCGACATTGCCAAGGTTCTGAATCGGTACATCGATGACGCCGGCACCTTCTCGCAGCTGATGGCACGCATCCTGCAGAGCCCGCAGGTTTTACGCATCGAACGCGACAGCGTCGATTTTGCCACCGGCGAAAGGATCGGCGCCCGCTATACGACGGGTGAGCTGATCCAGATGGAAGCGGCAATGGCGAAGCGTGCCGTGGCGCTGTCGCGGGCCGGCGGATTCGGCATCAAGGGCCGCGTCCTCGATTCGACGTTCGAACGTCATCCACGCTTGTCGCTGGAGCAGAAGACCGCCATCGAGCATGTGGCTGGTCCCGCCCGCATCGCCGCTGTCGTCGGCCGGGCAGGGGCTGGCAAGACGACGATGATGAAGGCGGCGCGCGAGGCCTGGGAGCTCGCCGGTTATCGTGTGGTCGGCGGGGCTCTGGCCGGCAAGGCGGCCGAAGGGCTCTCGAGCGAAGCCGGCATCGACAGCCGCACGCTGGCATCCTGGGAGCTCCGCTGGAAAGACGGCAGGAACGCGCTCGACAACAAGACTGTGTTCGTGCTCGATGAAGCCGGCATGGTCGCCTCGAAGCAGATGGCGCTGTTCGTCGAGGCGGCATCGCGGGCAGGGGCCAAGCTGGTGCTTGTCGGCGATCCCGAACAGTTGCAGCCGATCGAGGCGGGCGCCTCCTTCCGCGCGATCGCCGAACGCATCGGTTATGCCGAACTCGAAACAATCTATCGCCAGCGCGAGCAATGGATGCGCGACGCGTCGTTGGATCTTGCCCGTGGCCGCGTCGAAGAGGCGGTCAACGCCTACCAGCAGCAGGGCCGCATCCTTGGCTCGGTGGTGAAGCGCCAAGCGATCGACAATCTCATCGCCGACTGGAACCGTGAATACGATCCCGCCAAGACCACGCTGATCCTCGCCCATCTTCGTCGCGACGTTCGAAGCCTGAACCACCTTGCCCGCGAAAAACTGGTCGAGCGTGGCGTCATCGGTGAGGGTCATGCCTTCCGGACGGAAGACGGCATACGCCGCTTCGACGCCGGCGACCAGATCGTCTTTCTGAAGAACGACAGCGCCCTTGGCGTGAAGAACGGCATGCTTGGGCATGTCGTCGAGGCGGCTACGAACCGGATCGTCGCGGAAATCGGCGAGGGAGATCAGCGCCAGCGCATCACCGTCGAACAGCAGCTTTACCGCAACCTTGACCATGGCTACGCCACCACCATTCACAAGAGCCAGGGCGCGACCGTCGATCGCGTCAAGGTGCTCGCCTCGCTCTCGCTTGACCGGCACCTGACCTATGTGGCGATGACCCGCCATCGCGAGGATCTGGCGCTCTACTACGGTCGCCGGTCCTTCGATCTGAACGGCGGCCTCGTGAAGATCGTCTCGAAGCGCAACGCCAAGGAGACGACGCTCGATTACGAGCGCGGGACGCTCTACCGGCAGGCGCTTCGCTTCGCCGAGAACCGGGGGCTGCGCATCGCCAATGTGGCCCGGACACTGGTTCGGGATCGCCTCGAATGGACCGTGCGCCAGAAGCAGAAACTCTCCGACCTCGCCATTCGCCTGCGCGGCGTTGGCGAACGGCTTGGCCTGGTCGAAACCAGCAATGTCGAAACCCGCAAAACCCAGATCGGAAAGGAGGCCGAACCTATGGTTGCCGGCATCACCCTGTTCCCGAAGTCGCTGCAGGACGCCGTGGAGGAAAAGCTCCTCGTCGATCCAGCTGTCAAGAAACAGTGGGAAGAGATCTCGTCCCGCATCCGCTACGTCTTTGCCGATCCGGAAACGGCCTTTCGCGCCATGAATTTCGACGCGGTGCTGAGCGATCCGCAGGCCGCGAAACGGACGCTCGACAAGCTTGTCACCGATCCTGCGTCGATCGGTCCGCTGAAGGGCAAGACGGGCATGCTGGCCGGCAAGGCGGAAAAGCGAGCGCGGCATGTCGCCGAGTTGAACGTGCCGGCGCTGAAGCGTGACATCGAGCGTTATCTCGCACTGCGCGAGGGGGCCGTCCAGAAGATCGAGGGAGAGGAGAAGGCGCTGCGCCAGCGCGTCTCGATCGACATCCCGGCGCTGTCATCTTCCGCCTATGGTGTGCTCGAAAAAGTGCGCGACGCCATTGATCGCAACGATCTGTCCGCGGCATTGGGCTACGCCATCGCCAATCGGGAAATCAAGGCCGAGATCGATGTGTTCAATCGCGCCGTCGCGGAACGCTTCGGGGAGCGCAAATTGCTGACGAACGCCGCGCGTGAACCTGCCGGCAAATTGTTCGACACGCTGTCCGAGGGGCTCCGTCCCGCCGGGAAGGAAGAGCTCGCTAAGGCGTGGCCGGTCATGCGCACCGGGCAACAGCTCGCGACCCAGGAACGCGCCGCCGAGACGCAGAAGCAAACGGAAAAGCTGCGACTATCGCAGCGTCAGAGCCAGGTGCTTAAGCCATGAGCCGCGAGCGCGTCATCTCAGCTGTCATTGCAACATGTACTTGCTTGATGGCAGTCGCCGCCGGTGGCTGGATCGGTGGTTATCGACTGAACCTGACGCCGAGCGAGCCGCTTGGCCTGTGGCGGATCGAGCCTCTGATGCGGGTCGCCGCCGTCGGCGATCTCGTGTTCGATTGCCCGCCGGCTTCGGCGGAATTCGCCGTGGCGCTGGAGCGCGGCTACCTCCGCCGCGGGCTCTGCCCAGGCGGCGTCGCGCCGCTGATCAAAACCGTCGTGGCACTTCCTGGCCAGCATGTGGAGGTCGGCTCTGATGTCGTCATCGATCGGCTTCCTCTGCCCAACTCCGCCATTCGGCCCAGCGACGGCGCCGGGCGTCCGCTTCACCATTTCGGCGGTGGCATCGTGCCTTCAGGACATCTGTTTCTTCACTCAGACTTTGCGAGCTCCTATGACTCCCGATATTTTGGGCCTGTGCCGGAAACGGGCCTTCTCGGGCTGGCGCGGCCGGTCCTCACATTCGATCCCTGATCTCCTCCATTCGCTTTTATTGATCGGCGGCGCGGTCATCGTCGGCGTTCTCGGTTGGAGCGGATATGTCCTGGCACTGCCACTGGCGTTGGTGTTCCCGACGCTTTGGGCCTTCTCGCGGTCGCGGGTGACGGCGGCCCTCGTGTCGGCAGGATATTTTCTGGCGGCCTCGCGTGGGCTGCCGCAGGGCGTCGCCAACTTCTATGCCTCCGACCTGGGGCCGGGGCTTTTCCTCTGGATCGTCGCGTCGCTTGCCTTTGTGATCGTCCACACGACGCTCTGGACGGATCGTCCGGGAAAGGAAAGGGCGCTGCGCTATGTGGCGGCTGCCGTCCTGATGGCAGTTCCTCCTTTCGGTATAGCAGGATGGGCGCATCCGATCACGGCGGCTGGCGTGCTGTTTCCGGGATGGGGGTGGCTGGGCCTCGGCGCGACCGCGATCCTATTGGTCATCATGACCGGTCGAAGGTGGCAAATCGCGGGCGCAGTCCTGGGAGGACTTTATGTCTGGTCAGCCACGACCTGGACGCCATCCAACGAACCAAACGCTTGGGCGGGGGTCGATCTTGAACTCCGGGAAAACCTCGGCCGTGACGCATCTCTCGAGTTTCACCGTGGCCTCATCGCAACGGTTAGAAAGTTCGCGGACAAGGGCGCGCGCGTTGTCGTGCTTCCCGAGAGCGCCATTGGCTTCTGGACAACGACTGTGGAGCGGTACTGGCAGGGAGAGCTGGCGGAAGGCCGCGTCACCGTAATCGCCGGCGCTGCAGTCGTCGAGCGCGTCGGCTACGACAATGTCCTGGTCGTGATTTCCGGTGACGGCGGGCGCATCCTCTATCACGAACGCATGCCCGTCCCCGTGTCGATGTGGCAGCCATGGCTTGCCTGGAGCGGGCTAGGTGGCGGCGCGCGAACTAGCTTCTTCAGCAATCCCATCGTCGAACTCGATGGCCAGAGGATTGCGCCGCTGATCTGCTACGAGCAACTCATCGTCTGGCCCGTGCTGCATTCGATGCTGCATAGGCCGGACATGATTGTCGCCGCCGGCAATGGCTGGTGGACATCAGGCACTTCGATCATCGCGATACAGCAAGCCAGCACTGCGGCCTGGGCGCGACTGTTCAACCTCCCGCTCGTCACAGCCTTCAACACCTGAGAGAGGAATAACAAGGATGGTGGATGCCGCCGTTATCCAGAAATGTGCCGATCCGGGCCTAAAGCCCGCGATCGTCGAAAAGTTTATTGCGCAGGCCGGATCGTCCGATCCGCTCGCCGTCACGGTTCGTTCGGGAAACCGGGTCATCCTGGTTCCGCCGGCAAAAACGGCCGACGAGGCGATGGCGCTGATCGGCGAGTATGTCGGACAGGCTGTCGTACGTGTGGGAATAACGCAATATCCGGCCGGTTTAGGGATCAAGGACGTCGCGGAGTTGAAACCTGACCTCGTCGATGCTTGCGAGAATATTCGCATGGGCACCGCGCTGTTCGGCAAGGTCTATCGCATCGTCACCAAGTGGTACGGCAATGCCGTTGACGAGGCATTCGAGGACGCCATTATCTCGTGGCAGAGCGGATATTTCGAGGGGACGGCAGTTTTTCGTGCGCCCGATCCGGGCGACGTCAAGCTGGCTCAGCCGAAGCAAGACGAACCGGGCATCGAGGCGGATGCGCGCGCAGGTATGAAGCCGGAGGACCAGAAAGCCCGGGACACTCCGAAAGCCGACGGTGCAAGCGATCCGAACAGCGCAGGGATGCGCATCGATCTCTCTGGAATCGGCGGCTCCAGATAAGCAGCATTTCCTCCACGTCACAGGTGAAGCGGCGATCATTCACCAGAAAACATCAACACACCAGCCGACGCGGCAGATCCTCGGATTTGCAGAAAACAGCAAACCGGACATGCTGCTCGAAAGGAAACCAATGGAAGATCGACAACAGTCACCATTGTCGTGGTCGTTGACGAGGTTGCGAAGGGTAGGCAGCGGAGCGGATTTGAATGTTGCCATTGCGAACATTCGAGATCGTTACCAATTTGCTCATTTGGCGTTTTTGGTGGTCCGTCTTGCAAACCCGGCAGACACCCACCCATTCTATTGCGCGACATATCCGGAAGAATGGACATCCCTTTATCTTGATCGGAACTATTTCGCGATCGACCCCGTCATCAACCTCAGCCGCACTGGCTTCTTGCCCGTCGATTGGTCAAATCTCGATCGACGATCCGCGAGAACCCGCAGCTTTTTCATGGAGGCACGCTCATTCGACATTGGCCGGTACGGTCTGACGGTCCCGATCAGAGGTCCGAGCGGCGAACGCAGCCTCTTTTCGGTGACGTCGAACTTGCGGCGGGCTGAGTGGCGAAAGTTACTCTTATCAAGTAACCACGACATTCAGATACTTTCCCATTATCTGCACGAGAAAGCACTGTCTGCGTCGGGCCTGCGGACAAGTGGCGGCTACCGGAAGCTATCCAGACGCGAACAGGAGTGTCTTCAACTCCTGGCGCACGGCCTCGTTTCGAAGCGCATTGCCGCGAAATTGCAGATTTCGGAGAATGCGGTGCGCCTTTATCTCAAGTTAGCCAAACGCAAACTCGATGCCAAGACGATGTATCAGGCTATCGCAAGGGCAAGCTTCCTTGAGATAATCCAGACCTGATAGCGCGCAAAGACCAGCAAACCTATCGTATTGCATTTTGCAATACATGACCTTATCTTTCGCTCAAGGAGATCAGCCATGGCTACGACCGTCGAACGCAAGGAATACCCGATCGCAATGCGTCTGCCTGCCGCAGACGTTGCAATGATTGATCGTGCAGCCAGCCTACGTGGCCGTTCGCGTACCGACTTTGTGCGCGACGCCGCCGTGCGCGCGGCCGAAGAAGTCGTCATGGAGCAGCGGCTGGTCCGCATGACTCCTGAAGGATTCGCCGATTTCATGGAAGTCCTGTCCCGTCCCGCAGTTTCGGTTCCCGAGATGGTGGAGCTTGCCAAGCGACCCGCCCCCTGGGAGCCCGGTTATGGGCCGAAGCGCTAAGCCGTGGCTCTATCGGCTCCTGAACCGCTCACTGTTACGCACAATGTTTCCGAATTCTCCTGTGGCAAGCCGGCGCTCGATTACTGGCTGAAGACACGCGCCCTCTCCAATCAGCAGAAGGGCTTCACCGCCGTTCTGGTCGTTCATGAGGCGGGGCGCGTCGTCGGTTATAATGGTCTGGCGCCGACCGCCGTAGTGCCGGCGATCCTGCCACGCTCGATCCGCACTGGACAACCGCCTGATCCGGTTCCCTGCCTTCTCCTTGGCCAGCTTGCAACCGACGAAGTCTGGGCGGGGCTGGGGATCGGAACGGGCTTGGTCAAGCACGCGCTCCAGCGCTGCGTTCAAGCTGCCRCACTGATCGGCGGGCGGGCCTTAATGGTCAATGCAGTCGACGAGGAGGCCGCTGAATTCTGGCGGCGGCGAGGATTCATTCCTTCAAAGGACGACACACTCGTGCTCTTYCGCTCCATCGCGGACATCGCCGCATCGCTGGCCAATTTCAGGTAACCATTTACCGGGACAATATGTGTTTCTACCATTTCACGTAGCAGGGCGGGTGGATTTCCTGTGTACGATTGACACGGCAGAAACGCCTGTTCAACCACCGAGTACGTGATTTCCGCGCTTTTGGGCACACCGTTTGAGCAAGCAAAAGTTGCGAGTCAATCTCCCGATATCGGTAGATTGCATCGAGGCTCCTCGGCAATCAACTCTACGCAATCACGGGTAGTCGCGAAAAATGCCCTCGGCAGGGGGCGATTGGAGGAGCGGTGAAGCCGTTCCGAATCCGGATCAGCACGGCACCAATCATTTGGCTTGATAACGAGGATCGCGCCATGGTGGATAGCAAGACCATAGAGGCCTGGCGGAAGGCTCCGCGCCTCAATTCGTTCGCAACCTTCTTTGAAAAAACCGCCAGCGGACTGGAAGGGGCGCCGGATCTGGGCAGGCCCGAGCCTGAGATGGGTCTCCTGTCGTTCGATCTCGATTGCATGACATTCTGGGATACGCACCGGCGCTTATGGGGACATTTCGATAGCCACTATTTTTCAAGCATCCCCTACCGGCTGGAGGAGGAGTGTCGCCTCGGCGCCGCCATCTTCTCGTTTGCGCAGAAGACGTGGGCCCACCGCGGACGTCCGGCGACGATCTACACCCTGGGAGCGGGCGCCGGCACTCTTGCAAGAGCACTGGCAAAGCTGGGTGACGGGCGCATGAAAACCCTCAACTGCAGTCCCACCGACGGCAATCGTGTCTGTTTTTTCGCCCGGAGAGGCAGCGACGATGCGCACTTCTACCATGGGCCGTTCTTCGAACTCGACGATGAGCGGTACGCGACAGATGAAACTCTTCAGCCTTTCCGGGACGGATATGATGTCCTGCTGGAAGACACGACGTTCCAGATGTACGGCCGCGACAGGGATAGTCAAACGGGCTTCGTCGCGCCCCGTGTCCGGGCTAACGGCGTGTTGGTTCAGGTGCAAAAGCTTGCTCACCACAACACTGAGGCCTATCTTGAACGAGAGCGTCAAAAAGACGAGACGTTCAAGTCGAGGTTCTTTACCACGAGTCAGATTATCGAAAAAAAACGCGGTGTTTTGGATACGATGTTCGACTTCCAGGTCGATCTGGAGGCATCGCAATCGGCTCTCCGATCGTACTTTCGGTATGCCGTCATCACGTGGAACAGCGGGAATTTCTACACGATCGTCTCATCCAATTCCTTGAATTCGCTGCGTGACTTTGTCACCTCGATGGTGAAGCCGGCGATACCGCCAGAGTTCTTCTACGAGCAGGTGCCGCACATCCTCGTGAATGACGAGAAAAATCCGATACTGTCAGACTGGGCGTGGCGACCGCCGCAGTCGATCGACAGCGAAACCTGACCGGTGGCTTCCTCATGTGGGAACAGCAAAGATGAGCAAAGAGCGGTCGAGTGCAACTTGCGGTCAAAGTGCCGCGGAAGATGTAAGACGGACTTTGTCTTTCCTTATGCCCGACCTTGCCCGGTTCTGGGCGCTTCCGCTCAAGGACTACGCATCTGCAGTTTACGCAGAAGGCAGCCGTGGCCGATGTTCGGTTCGCGACGACGCGATGATCCGGTTTCGGGCGTTTGTCACGCGTATCGCATTGAGGTCGGGAGCCAATCAGGACGATGCAGAGGAAGCAAGCCGGCAAATTGCGGCTTCGCCGGTTATGCAAACCGGCCCCCATTGTCATTTACTGATAGAGCCCGATGCCTTCTACACGCACCTGTTCAGCGCACTCGGTCTCACCGCCCATGCCCACCGGTGGCACATTTGCTACAGCTCTTCGACGGTAAAGTTCACAGAAAAGTCGAAAAAAGGCCCCGGATGGCTTTCGCTTGGCGGCGAGGTCGTGAACGTGTTCGGCCTGTCTCGAAGCCGGATGGTCCCTTATAGTATTTGTGGCTTCAAAGGGCCTTACCGGTTCACAATGGCAGGGCGAAATGGCGGTCCAACCAATCCCGCTTTCGCACGGTTGAAGGCTATTTTGCCGGACATGGAATTCCCGTCGGCAGCCGAGGCGATCAAGGCCGCCAATCAGATCCTATGGCGAAGATCGTTTCCTGCATCTCTCAAGCTGCTGCAATTTGATGATATCGATGTTGCCGATCTTGTTGCGGAGCACTTCGAGGATCCGGCATCGTGGCTGTCGGTTTGTTTTGTCGGTGACGGTCTCTTCGCGGAGGGCATATTGCGAGAAATGGACCTGCTCAATGCCGGTCCCTGGGCAGGATGGATACGCCAAACAACCGACTTTTTCTGGGGCCTGGTGGATGGCAGGATACTTCCCCTGCGTTTGCGCGACGGCGTTCTTTCAGGCGGCTCCCCTTCGATCCCCGAGGTGAGGTGTGATCCTGAAAGCATCGCGACCTCACTGCGCCAACGCAAGTTGGTGCCGAATCTGTTTATGACCTTTCTGGTGATGTCGATCCTGCCGGGCGTTCGTGTTCTCGGCGGATGCCGGCAGACCGTCTATTATCCCCTTATGCGGCATCTTCTTGCCACCGCACTCGAATCCTCGGGCGATCGCGATCTCCTTGATGCTCTGCGTGCGGACGAGCGGCCCGGGATGTGGGGGCACCGTGTCTTGCGTCCGAAGGACGGCTCTCCGTTCATGGAGATCGAAGAGAATGGAGCTGCGTTAGAGCTGGCTGCCAGATACAGCGCCCGCTCTCTGGAGGATGCCGCCGGCGATCTTGTCAGTTTCACCAGCGATCCGATCTGGGCAGAGTTGTCGGCGCATATCGGTAGTCAAGCCATTCACCCCGCTTCCGCACAGTGGCGGTGGGCATAGTTCACGCAACTTCTGGTTCGGCTGCCGACTGGAACGCCTGAGAAGAGACTGCCCTCCATGCGGTTGGTGGCTGATTGGGTTGGAAATTCTCACAGGAGGAACCCGATTTATTTTCTGGAGTCCGTCATGGGTGGAGAGCGAATATTGATCAGGCGAATTTCACCGGACGAGATTGATGTTTTCAGGCGCATTCGGCTGGAGGCCCTTCGTTGTGAACCGGCTTCGTTCGCGAGCCGATTTGAGGATTGGGCCGTACTTCCCGACGAGGAATGGCGCCAAAGGCTGAATGATCCTGTCTTTATCGCGTTCAGCAAAAGCGAGCCCATCGGCATTATGGGGTTCGTGCGTTTTCGCCCGCCCAAGATGATCCATCGCGCGACGATTGTCAGTGTCTACGTGCGAGAGAGCGAACGTGGAACGGGAGTTGCCGCAGATCTCATGCGCGCGATTGTCGAATTTTCAAGGGGCGAGGGAGTTTTGCAACTGGAACTCGCGGTCAGCGCGGAGAATTCAGCGGCCTTACGCTTCTACCAGCGTAATGAATTTATCGAAGTCGGACGGATCCCTGGCGGATTGGTGGACGATAACAGGGAAATCGACGACGTCATCATGGTGCGGCGACTGAACAGATGAGGACCTTCCGCGTCTCCGCATGTAGCAACCGACCAACCTCTAAATCTCCGCCGCAGGAGGATTGTCGAGCCCTATCATGCTTGAAATCGAAGGCAGAAAGTAATACCTGTATTTGTAGTGGTATTACAAGGTTTGCATCATGACGACGACAGTTACAGCGAAAGGGCAGGTCACCATTCCGAAGGCGGTGCGGGATCTTTTGGGAATCGTTCCGGGAAGCCAGGTCGATTTCCATCGTGCCGCGGACGGTAACGTGGTGCTGACACGGGCTGATGCAAAAAAGCCAATTAGCCGCTTCCAAAAATTGCGCGGGCATGCCGGAAAGGGGCTCGGCACTGACGCGATCATGGCGCTCACGCGTGGTGAAACGTGACGCTGGTCGACACAAATGTCTTGCTCGACCTCGCAACTAACGATCCGGTTTGGGCAGATTGGTCGATCGAGCAGCTTGAAAGAGCCGGTCTGGCCGGTCCACTGCTGATCAATGATGTTGTCTATGCCGAACTTGCCGTTCGATACGAGCGCATTGAAGAGCTTGATGCCTTCATTGATGAAGCGGCGTTGGTGATCAGTCCCGTTCCGCAGGCAGCTCTGTTTCTCGCAGGCAAAGTATTCATGCAATATCGCCGTGCCGGCGGTTCCCGTACCGGCGTCTTGCCGGATTTTTTCATTGGCGCACTGGCTGCAGTGCAGCAACTGCCGCTCTTGACGCGAGATGTCAGTCGCTACCGTACCTATTTCCCGACCGTCGAACTGATTTCACCAGCGCAGTGAGCCAGAGTCTGGTGGCATTGCTTTTAACGGGGCAGGTTTCATATCCCCGGACTGATGGCGTGCAGCGTCCACCACTGCCTCACCACATCGGCTTCTTGAAGCGAACGCCAACACCCCCGCCGTTTTCTCGGATAAATTCTATTCCGGCCTCCTGAAATGCCGCAATCATACTCGTGAGATTGTTGCTGATGGGAATATGTGCGCCGCGTTCAAAATCAGCGACGGTCTGACGAGAGACGTTAGCTGCCTTTGCAAGCTCTGCTTGGCTCCAGCCCAACATAGCCCGGGCCCCACGGCATTGCTCCATCGTGAGTATGTTGCTGCTAGTCAATCCGGCTTCTTGAATCGCACTCCGACGCCTCCACCATTGCGTGCGATGAATTGGATGCCGGCAGCCTCCAGAGTTATCCTGATCAGTTTCAAGTTTGCTGCTGTAATCGATGGCTGCCCGTCTTCAGCTTCCGCGCGGCGCACCGTCATAACACCAATACCAGTGGACTTCGCGAGCTCTTCCGCAGTCCATCTGAGCAGCGCCCTCGCCGCCCTAATCTGAGCTCCGGTTATTCCATTCATTTTTTCTTATTTCTCATTGTAAATTATATGACCACATGGTACTAAAAGCATCACTCGGCTGCACCCGGCGCTTGCGACACCGGATACAGCCTAACCAAAACCAAGCTTATAGGAGCTCGGATCATGGCTGATTCCGACAATAGCAGAACTTTGCCTCCGGTCACCGGGGGAGCAACTTCCATTCCTTCGTCGCGGCGTCTTTACCCACATATCCCGAGCTTGCCGCCGCACTCACCGCGCCGCTGGACGCTTGGAATGATGATCTGCCATTCGCAATCTGGCGCGAATGGCGTGCAACCCGACAGCGTCTGATCGAATCATGCCTTAGTGGGCAAGGGCTCGAAGCCAAGCTCTCTTCGATGGTTGGCTCACGGCTTCACGCGAAGCCTAAAGGACAGTCGAGAAAGTCGCGCAAGCGGATCTTCTAGGGCATCGCTCCGGTGTTGAATGCGTGGCGGGAGTCAATCCGCCGCGAGGGCAACAGCAACAGCAAAAAATCAAAAATGGGAACTTCACAATGAAACTGAGAAATCCGTTGCGTTCGCTTTTGCTGTCCGCGTTGCTGATCGTGCTTGCGGTCTGGAGCATTCCTTCGCGGCCGGCACAGGCACAAGAACTTCGCATCGCGACGTCGTACAAGTTGATGACGCTCGATCCGCATTACGCAAATCTCAACGAAAACACCTCGTTGCTCTCCCAAATCTACGAACGGCTCGTCTATCAGGACGAGAATCTCGATCTGAAGCCTGGCCTTGCCATCTCCTGGCGTGCGACGTCCGGCACACAATGGGAATTCAAGCTGCGGGACAATGTCCGCTTCCATGATGGCTCGCCCTTCACCGCAGACGACGTCGTCTACACGATCGAGCGAATCCGGGATTTCCTGAAATCGCCAGGCGGCGGCTTTCAGTCCTATTTGGCCGGTATAAAGACGGTTTCGGCACCTGATCCTCTCACAATCCTCATCGACACGAACGGCAATGCCCCCAACTTGCCGCTGTCGTTGTCCTCGATCTTCGTAATGCATCGGCCGGGGCAGGGGTTCCAGACAACAGAGGAGCTTAACGCCGGTCGCCCTCCCGTCGGCACAGGGCCTTACAGGTTCGAGAGCTGGAGTTCCGGCGAGATGCTGAAGCTCCAGAGGAATGACGACTATTGGGGCGGCAAGCCCGCCTGGGCGGCGGTGACGTTTCGGATTATCGAAAACCCTGCGGCGCGGGTGGCGGCATTGGCAACAGGTGAGGTCGACGTCGCGGATGCCATTCCTGCACGCGATGTGGCCTCGCTCAAGCAGCGGGGTGCCAAGATCGACAGCGTCAGTGCGGCGCGCGTCAATTTCCTGCAATTCGACGTGGGACGGGAAACACTTCCCGGCGTGACGAGCAAATCGGGTGAGCAGATCCTCAATCCCTTCAAAAACCCCTTGGTACGGCGCGCGCTTGCAATGGCGACGGATCGTGGAGTCCTGGTCGACAAGATTCTCGCCGGTTACGGCACACCCGCAGCGCAGGTTTTCCCGGGCGGCCTGCCAGGCACCTCGGCAAATCTGAAGCCGGAGGTTCCGAATTACGACGGAGCGAAAGCGCTTCTCGCAAAGGCCGGCTTTCCGAACGGCTTCAACGTCGTCCTGGCTGGACCCGCAGGCCGCTATCCGGGCGACAGCGAAAGCCTCCAGGCGATCGCGCAAAGCTGGGCGCGCATTGGCGTCGCCGTCCAGCCTACTGCCTTTCCGTTTTCGGTCTTCAACACCAAACGCGCAAGCGGCGACTATGGCGTCTGGTACGGTGGCACCTCCGGCGAGGCAGTCGACATCATTCTTCATGCTCTCCTGGCCTCGCCAAATCCCGAACGTGGAACCGGAGCCTTGAATTTCGGGCACTATCAGAACGAGGCTTTCGACGCGATGCTTGCAAAGGCGGAAAGCCTTCAGGACGGACCGGAGCGAAACAAGGCGCTTGCCGACGCGACGGATTTTGTGATGGCGGACCAGCCGGTCATCCCCCTCTACCACTTCCATCATATCGTCGGTTACGGCCCGCGGGTTGGCTCCTATGTGATGCACCCCCGCGGCTGGACGACCGCGATGCAGACGCTCCCAGCGACGGAGTAGTCGATCATGACCTTGATTTCAGCTGCATTGGGAAGACTGTCGCAGGCCTCCCTTCTCCTCCTTGCCATGTCGTTGATCGGCTTCATCGGCATTCACAGCATCGGCAATCCGGTCTTCAACATCGTCAACATCGAAACCGCCACCCCTGAGGATATCCAGCGCGCGACGGTGGCGCTGGGACTGGATCAGCCGATCTGGCGCCAGTACGTCCTCTTCATTGGCAACGTCGTCCATGGAAACTTCGGGACCTCCTATATCTATCATCTGCCGGCCCTCCGTCTGGTCATGAGCAAGCTTCCCGCGACCCTCGAGCTCGCATGTATCGCGATGCTCATCGCGGCTCCGGCCGGCATAGGAGTGGGGCTCCTGGCCGGCCGGAGGAGCGGCACGCTGTTCGACCGAAGTGTCCTCAGATCAAGCGTGTTCGCACTCAGCGTTCCATCGTTCTGGCTGAGCATGATGCTGATCCTCGTCGGCGCCATCCTGACGGGCTGGTTTCCATCCGGGGGCAGGGGCGCGACCGCGAGCTTTATGGGGCAGGAGTGGAGTGTCCTGACCAGGGACGGCGTCTGGCACATGGTTCTTCCCGTGCTTGCACTGGCGATACCGAATATTGCGCTCATCGCGCGGCTTTCACGATCGGGCACAATCGAAGTCGAGAGCCTGGACTTTACGCGGTTTTGCCGCGCGAAGGGGCTTTCTTCACTAAGGATCCTGCTCCGCCACACCCTGCCGAACATCAGCGTGCCGATCGTGACGATCATCGGGCTGCAATTCGGGGGCATGCTCGCGTTCGCGGTGGTGGTGGAATCGATTTTCTCGTGGCCGGGCATCGGCAAGCTCCTGATCGACTCCATCCAGCTCCTCGACCGGCCTGTGGTGATGGCGACACTGACCTTCATCTCGGTCGCGTTCGTCGTCCTCAATGCGCTTGTCGATCTCTTCCACGCCGTGCTCGACCCGCGCGTGCGCCAGTCCTCATAAAGGTACACAGCCATGAAAGCTGGAATTCTTCGGGCGCTGAACAAGCGTCCCCATGGGCAGATGCTCACGCCGTCCATGCTGCTGCTTACAACCTATATTCTACTTGCCCTTGCCGCCCCGGCGATTGCTCCACAAAACCCGTACGACCCGTTGCAGATCTACGGATGGGAGGCATCGTCTCCTCCAGGCACGCCGGGAAGCGGCGGCTATCTCTACCTGCTCGGGACGGATGGGCTCGGCAGGGATATCGTCAGCTGTATCCTCTACGGCTTGCGGATCAGCCTGGTGGTGTCAGTCACAAGTGCGGCCGTCGCCGCGCTCATCGGGCTGACGGCTGGCGTCAGCGCCGCTTATTTCGGAAAGTGGGCCGATATCGCGATCATGCGGCTCGTCGACCTTGAGCTCAGCCTGCCGACGATCCTCGTCGCCCTGATCGCCATCGTCACGCTCGGCCCCGGAATCGACCGGATCATTCTGGCGCTGATCATCGCCCAGTGGGCGAGCTATGCCAGGTTGGCACGCAGCATAGCGCTCAGCGAGACCAACAAGTCCTACATGGACGCAGCCCGGCTGATGCGGCTGCCGACATCCAGGATCATCTTCCGCCACCTGCTTCCGAACAGCATCGCGCCGGCGGTGACCTTGATCCCGATCGAAGTCGGCCATGCCGTCGCACTCGAAGCGACCCTGTCATTTCTCGGCCTCGGCGTTCCGATCGACAAGCCGTCTCTGGGTTCCACGGTCGCAAATGGGTTCCAATACCTTCTGACCGGCCAATACTGGATCAGCCTTTGCCCTGGCCTCGCCCTCTTCGGGCTGATCGCAAGCATCAACTTCGTCGGTGAAGATGTTCGACGCCGTCTCGATCCAAGGAGCCGTCCGGTATGACGCAAAACACTGGAAGAACGCCTCTGCTTCAGGTGAAGAACCTCGGCCTTCGCCATCGCTCTGCGTCCGGGCCGGTGACGATCCTGACAGACGTGAGTTTCGAGCTTGGGCGCGGCGAGATACTCGGCATCATCGGTGAATCGGGGGCCGGAAAGTCGACATTGGGCAATGCCCTCCTCGGCTTGCTTGCCCCTGAGTTTCAGCTGACGTCGGGGACGATCGAATTCGACGGCAAACCGATCGGTGCCATGGGAGAGTGGGAGCGCCCCATCCGAGGACGGCGCGTCTCCGCCATCTTCCAGGATCATACCGCCTCGCTCGATCCTCTGATGAGCGTCGGTGCACAGGTGGAGGAAACGATCCTTGCCGTCGACGGCTCTGTCCCGAGACGCGAGGCTCGCAGACGTGCTGTCGAGCTCCTGGCCCGCGTCGGAATTCCGGAGCCGCAGCGTCGGTATGGCAATTATCCGCATCAGTTCTCCGGAGGGCAAAGACAGCGGGCGGTCATCGCAATCGCTCTAGCGGGATCGCCCGACATCATCATCGCCGACGAGCCGACCTCAGCACTGGATGCCACGGTCCAGAAGCAGATTCTCAAGCTTCTTCGCACCCTCGTCGATGAGACCGGCGTCTCCATCATTCTGGTCACCCACGACATGGGCGTGGTTTCGGAGATAACCGACCGTGTTCTCGTTATGAGAAAGGGTCAGGTAGTGGAACAGGATCGCACCTCAGTCATTCTCGATGCGCCCGCAAACGACTACACACGCAACCTGCTTGCCGCGGTCCCGCGGCTGCGGATCTCGACAGCGGCAGGGGAGCCGGACGCCAATGGCAGCCGGACCATGTCGTCCGATGGAGAGGAGGGCGACAACATGCTTCTCGTTGCAGAGGGTGTTTCGAAAACCTTCTCCCCAAAAGGGTTCTCTTGGAACCTTGGCCGGAACACGGCAAAGTTCGCGTTGAGCGACGCAAGCATACGGCTGCCGCGCGGTGAGATCACCGGCATTGTAGGCGAGAGTGGAAGCGGGAAGACAACACTCGGCCGGATCATTGCCGGACTGGACGCGGCCTCAGTGGGAAGAGTGACGATAGGAGGAAACGAGTTCGATGTTTCGAAGAGCGGCCGCCGCAACGGCCTCCTTGGCCGTGTGCAGATGGTGTTTCAGGATCCCTCGGTTTCGCTCAATCCCAGGATGACCATCGGCGAGGCATTGCGCGAAAGCATCCGCTTCGGCGCGGATATGTGTCCCGGTGACGAACCCGCGGACGTCGGGACGATGATGGATCAGCTTGGTCTCTCCCGGACCTTGCTCGCCCGGTATCCACATCAACTGTCGGGCGGCCAGAAGCAGCGCGTTTGTATCGCGCGAGCACTTCTGGCGAGGCCGCAGATTATAATCGCCGACGAGCCGACCTCAGCACTTGACGTGTCCGTACAGGCCGAAATCGTCAAGCTTCTCAAAGACAGCATCGCCGAGTGGGATATGACGATGATCTTTATCTCCCATGACCTTGCCGTCGTGCAGCAACTCTGCACTTCCGTCTACATTTTGAAGGACGGCCGGGTGGAGGATTTCGGGTCCTCCGACTTCATCTTCGCACAATCCCAAAATCCCTACACGCGCGCCCTCATCGAGGCCCGGTCCCTCCGGTTCACGTACTGAGTGCTGCTGGGCCGCAGCTGCGCGCCGGCGGCCCAGTGTTCAACATCCTTTTTCCGAAAATTGGCGGCTCTTGCTGCCCCAGAAGGTGACATATGAATGACAGGTTTACATTGGCCGTCACGGGCCAGTCGCTCATAAAGCATGACATCCGCAATATTCGCACTCCGGCGTTTCAGCAGGTTCAGGCACTACTTCGTCAAGCGGATCTATCGTTCACCAATTTCGAGGGAACGATCCTTGGAAGCCATGGCGGATGGCCGCTCAAGGGATCATTCTTCGGCTGTAGCGATCCTGTCGTCCTGGATGCGCTGCAAGCGATCGGGTTTCGGGCACTTTCGCTCTCAAACAATCATGCCTTCGATCTTGGACCGTCCGGCGTGCTCTCGACCCTGGAAGAGGTCGGCAAGCGAGGCTTCCTTCATGCGGGTCTCGGCCGCAACAAGTTCGAGGCTGCGCAGGCAGGCACTGGAACGATTGGCGGACGGCGTGTCGCCATCGTCGCGATGGACGGGGGTCCCGGTCCCGATTTTATGTATGCAACAAATGCAGACATAGGCCGGCCTGGGCGCCCCGGCGTGAACAGGCTACGTCTGTCGCAGGTCATCACGGTCGATGACACAGCCTTTGGGCAGCTTCGCTCCATTCGAGAGAGTGTTGGCTACACGGCGATTGACCTCACCAATGACAGCCAGCCCGACGACCCCCCGCATGTTGATCCGCATGAGGAGATCGGTATCGCTCGCGCGATCTTCAAACGATCCGAGACATTCGGCAGGACAGTCAAAATCGATGAAAACGATATTAGGCGGCACCTCGAGGCGATTGCTTCGGCCGCCAGGGATGGCTGCATTGTTATTGCTTATCTGCACCACCACCACTGGGCTTCCGACTGGTACGAGGTCCCGGCGTGGGTAAGCGGCGTTGCAAGACAGTGCGTCGACGCAGGTGCTGCCATGTTCGTCAGCCATGGTGCGCCGGTGCTTCAACCGGTGGAAATCTATCGTCGCCGTCCGATTTTTTACAGCCTCGGCAATTTCATCTTCCATGTCACGTCGGAAAAGTCGACATGGCGAGCACCCGAAGTGTGGGAGAGTGTTGTCGGCTTGTGTTCTTACGGGCAGGATAACGATTTGATCGACATCAGCTTCTATCCCATCGTGATCGGCGGGGAGGACGGATTGAGGGATCCCTTGCTCGAAAG
Source organism: Rhizobium sp. 2YAF20 (assembly GCF_052114685.1). Taxonomy (NCBI): domain Bacteria; kingdom Pseudomonadati; phylum Pseudomonadota; class Alphaproteobacteria; order Hyphomicrobiales; family Rhizobiaceae; genus Rhizobium; species Rhizobium sp. 2YAF20. The sequence continues at coordinate 22,960 of NZ_JBFRFF010000034.1, forward strand.
CCGATTGGTTCCACACCTTGCGACCGGAAGAAGCGCTGAAAGAATCCTGCAACGATTTAAGGAGCAATCGGCTGACCTGGGCGTGCAAATCGAACTGCAAGCCGGGATCGGTATTCTTCGCATCTGAATGTTCGGCCTGTTCGTCATCTGGTTCCAGAGACCCAGCGGTTCTCATGACCGGCAGGGAAGGGAAGGGATGGGAGCCGTTGCACGCTCGCCAGGAGCAGCCACTGAAAATGTCATCATCATTCATAGCAATTGAGAGAGCTGAATGCATTCGATTGAACAAGGAACGACGGGCATTTGCGATGAACTTGTCGCTCGGTTTTTCCGCTATGTCGCCATAGAAAGCCAGAGCGATGCCTCGACTACTGATCTGCCCTCTTCGCCAGGACAGCTTGAACTCGCTAGGCTACTGGCGGAGGAAATGCATGCCCTCGGCGTTGATGATGTCGTGCTCGATGAGCACGCGATCGTGACGGGCGTAAAGCGCGGCAATAGCCCAGGCGCTCCGCGTATCGGTTTCATCGCGCATCTTGATACGGTCGATGTCGGCCTCTCCCCGATCATCCGGCCGCAGATCAAACACTTCGAGGGGCACGATCTGTGCCTCAACCCGGAGAAAGATATCTGGTTGCGGATTGCGGAACATCCGGAAATTCTTCCCTGGCAGAACCAGGATATTATTCTCAGTAACGGCACGAGCGTGCTCGGGGCGGACAACAAGGCAGCGATCGCGATCATTATGACTCTGCTTGCCAGACTCGAGCCGTCGCAGCCTCATGGCGACATTGTCGTTGCCTTCGTTCCGGACGAAGAGATCGGGCTGCGGGGCGCTAAGGCGCTCGATCTGAGCCGCTTCGCGTGCGACTTTGCCTACACCATCGACTGCTGCGAGCTTGGCGAGGTCGTCGTGGAGAATTTCAACGCCGCATTGGGCGAGATCGTCTTTACCGGCGTCAGCGCACATCCGATGTCGGCAAAGGGCGTACTGGTCAATCCGCTGCTGATGGCGCTCGACTTTATCTCCCATTTCGACCGCAATGAAACACCGGAATGCACGGAGAATCGTGAAGGCTATTTCTGGTTCAAGGACCTTGTTGCGAACGACAGCGAGGCTCGGCTCAAGGTCATGGTCCGCGATTTCGACAGGTCCAAATTCGAGCAGCGGAAACAGCGCATCGGCAACGTTGTGGAACGAATCACGTCGGAATATCCATTAGGATCGGTGCAATATCGCGTGGCCGACACCTATCATAACATCGGGGACTACCTCCGGGGCGACAATCGCTCGGCCGAGCTGCTGTTCAAAGCTTTGGACAGGCTCGGGATCGAAAAAAAGCTCACTCCGATGCGTGGAGGAACCGACGGAGCGGCCTTGTCTGCGCGCGGATTGCCCACGCCGAATTTCTTCACCGGTGCTTACAATTTTCATTCGCGCTTCGAATTCCTGCCCGTTTCCGCTTTCGAAAAATCCTACGAGACCGCTCTCATGCTATGCACTCTCGCAGCAGAAGGGGGCGGCGTGGCGCCGCAGGCCAAAGAGTGAATCATGAGCCGGCAAAGCGTCGTGCATTCGCGCGGCAGAATGATCGTAGTTTAGCTGGGAGAGTGGATAGGTGAGGGGGATCTGCCATGAATGCCGCTACGTTGGATTTAAAGTGTGTCCAGGTGCTTCGGTGCTAAAGGTCCCACACTGTCCGGTGCACCTTTCAACCCGGCTGGGGATCAGGGTTGACGTTCTCAGTGCGTACAGTGCATGCCCTCCTGGGAGACTATTATGGTAGCTGGAAGAGAGACGAACGTGCAGCCGGAGCAAAAAACTATCCTGCGGCCCATTATCGGGCTCACAGAAAATCTTCCGAAGGACGATCTGGAATGGATCACGATCGAGGCGATCAAGTCTCACCGCCGGCTTCGCGACATGGCGGAGGAACGCTGGGAGCAATGCCGTATGGCACCTCTCAATCCTTGCGCTCAAACCGTCGGGGCCGCTCGCATCGCCTATATTAGTGCCATGATCGATATGCATGCACAGCAGACTGTGCTTTCGACTCTCTTGGACGTGCTGGGACACATTCCCTCTGTACCCTCGGATTGACCGTCCTGAGAGATCATATCAGCTTAATCTTTGTGGCGAGCGCGCTTGCCTGTATGAGGCTTCCGGCATCAAGAGCCTTGCGCGCATTGTTCAGGTGAAAGTTCACCGTGCCGAACGACAAGTTTTCGAGAGAGGCAATGTCGCGCATCGACTTTCCTTCCGCTGACCACCGCAGGCAGGTCGCTTGTTTCACCGTGAGTTCGACCGGGGCGCTTGCGGTCGGCGCGGTCTCCTGCTGCTCCAGCTTGGCATGAAGCAGTGATACGGCGGTGACGGCAGCGAGCTGATCGATATCCTTTTCGAGGGAGAGGGATGGTTTGTTCGATGCAAGGGTCAGCATCGACATATGGCCGAAGGCGGTTCTGATAGGGATGGAAATACCAGACCTAATTCCAAATTCAGCAGCTTCTGAATAGAAACGACGCAGCCGCTTCGACGTAACGCGCCTCTGGGTTTCTGCTCCCCAGGTGAAGGCCCGCATCACCGACCTCGCGGTCGAGACCACTGGATCTGTCCTCGTGTAACGCTGGGCTAGATATCGCATCTGCCATTCAAGCGGGTAGTTGGAGACGGCGAAGGATCTGATTGGCTGCACATTGAGATAGGCGTAGCAGTCGAATCCGAGTTCGGGGGTGAGCTCGGCGAGCGCCTGCTTCAGCATGTCTTCCGTATGCGCGAGGGAGGAAATATCCGTCAGTTTCTGAAACCATGTCCTCAACTTGCAGGCCTCCTATGCATTCGTCCCATTTTCCGCGATTGGGACTCCGCTTCAGATTGCCGCCTGAATGATGATAGGCGGACTTATTTCGACAACAGCTTTATGACTACTGCGCCGCTACTTCATGCAAAAGAGAAAAATCTCCTGTAGCGTGCATCAGGATATTCACATCTTCGTGAGTATGCAAAAAAAATGCATAAAAAACAGACAATTGCTGCCTACGAGGAAGGCAATTCGAGCAAATGGCATTTAGGCGCATACATGCCATCGGTTGTATACGTGCTATTTAGCTGTTGATCTTGTGAAAGCTCATGCTCGGCTTCCTGCGATGCATCAGAGAGACGATGGGTACCGGGGTTAATACACTCTGTGTTAAGGCACTGCTCGAAATCGTCCGACTCGATCAAACGCTCGCAGGGGGACAGCCATCAGCGCGTCATAGTCCTCACCGATTGCCGCTCTTCAGAGTTTGCAGTTGGGGTCGGCCATCCCCCTTCAAAAGCCCGGAATAGAGAACGACACCGAATTGCTTCAGGGGCGAATCCCCCGGAGGCGCTCGGTGCGCCGGCGCAAAAGCTCGACAGTCGCAAGCAGGGCAGCGGACACGAGCACGAGGAGCGTCGCCGCGGCCAGAATGGCGGGACTAACCTGCTCCCGGAGGCCTGCCCACATCTGGCGCGGAATGGTCACTTGCTGCGGGCCGCCAACAAAAAGCACTGTGACAACCTCATCAAACGAAGTCGCGAACGCGAACAGGGCTCCGGACAAGATCCCGGGGAAGATCAATGGCATGACCACTTTGAAGAAGCCTTGCACAGGCGATGCGCCGAGGCTGGCGGCGGCGCGCGCGAGCGAGCCGTCAAACCCGGACAAAGTCGCCTTGACCGTAATCACCACGAAAGGAACACCTAGCGCGGTGTGGGCAAGCACGATGCCGGTGAACGTTGACGTGAGACGCCCGCATTCAAATCCCAGGATTCCGCACGGGTTAGAATAGAAGAAAAACAATCCGGTCGCGATGATCACAATCGGAATGATCATCGGGGCGAGGAGGATGGCCATGATAGCACGCTTGAAAGGCATCTCCTCCTGAACCAGCCCAAGGGCGGCGAGGGTTCCAAGGGTGGTCGCCAAGATCGTGGACACCAATCCGATTAGAATGGAATTCTTCGCCGCGTTGAACCACTTGGAGTTGGCCCACATGTCTTGGAGCCAGCCAACTCCAAACTTTGCGTCCGGCTGGGACATGCCGAATTTTGCCAGAAGCTCGTACCAACGTAGCGAATATCCCGCCGGATCGAGAGCTAGCATCTTTCGCGTGAAGGAAAAATAAGGCTCCGCATTGAAGCTAAGAGGGACGATAATGATGATCGGGGCGACGAGAAAGAAGAAGACGCTCACGCAGATCGCCAGATATATCCAGCGCCAGATCCGTTCGATCGGGTCGGAATATGCAGGAAGCTTCACGTTGATCCCCTTTTGATCGATTGCGCCTTGGCCTAGCGGCGCGTGCCTCTATCCCAGTTTCAGTTTGTCGATGCCAACGAGCCGATCGTAGATCCAGTAAAGGACTGTCACTGCCACCAGCAGAATGAAGGCCAGCGCTGCCGCAAGCGACCAGTTCGACGCGCTAAGATGATATTGGATCATGTTGGAGATCAGCTGCCCATCCGCACCACCGACAAGTGCCGGCGTGATGTAGTAGCCAACTGCCAGGATGAAGACGAGGAGCGAGCCAGCTGCGATGCCGGGCAAGGTGAGTGGGAGATAGATCCTGCGAAATGCTGTCCAGCTGGTCGCCCCGAGGCTTCGCGCGGCCCGCACATAGGCTGGATTGATCATGCGCATCACTGAATAGAGAGGCAGCACCACGAACGGCAGCAGCACATGCGTCATCACGATGATCGTGCCGATATTGTTGTATATGAGCGACAGCCGATGGTCGGTGTCGATCAGGCCTGCAGCGACAAGGACATTGTTAACCACCCCCTGACCCTGGAGTAGCACGATCCAACTCGAGGTTCGTACGAGAAGCGATGTCCAGAAGGGTAGGAGAACCAGAATGAGCAACAGGTTTGCCGTTGATTGCCGGACTGTTGCAATCAGATGGGCGATCGGGAAGGCAAGTCCGAGACAGAGAATGGTAATGAAGGCAGATTGCCACAGAGTCTTGGCGAACAGTCCCACGTAAAGACGCCTTTCTTCAGGAACGGGAACAATATTCCCGTTCTCATCCCGCTGGCGGTCGACCGCCGCAATGAAATAGTCCAGGGAGTATGGGTTCGACGCGGCACGCATGGCATGCCAAAGACGGGGATCACCCCATCTTTCGTCCTTCGCCAATATCGCCTCCTTGAAAGGCGAAATGAACTCACCGGCTGCCCTGGTCGACGATGTGAACAGAGACCGGGAGCCGGGCAACACGTCGTTTATCCGCGTTCCTGCGGCTCCAGCGGCACGAGTGCGGCGCATCAGATCAAGGTCAGCCGCGAGCGCAGCGAACGCGTTTTCATCGGGAGCGACGCTTGCTGGGTTCGCGTTAAACCAAACAGCGAGGTTCGGTGCAGTCCGGGCAAATTCGTCGTTCACGACCGACCGGAAAAGCACCTGTCCGATCGGAATGATGAAAGTGATGACAACAAATAGCAGGAGGGGCGCAACCAACATCATCGCGCGTCGACGATCGCGGCCCCGCGCAGATTCAAGCGCTTTTCTCAGCGGCCGGCCATCGGCCGTGGTGACTTCCACTATTGCGACCATTTTCCGTTCCCGGCTTAGAGAGGTCCCGCGGGCCAAACTGTGTCAGGCCCGCCGGAATTCGACATCAGTTCGAGGCGAGCCAAGTGTTGAAACGCTCCGTAAGCTCGGCTTCGTGATCGCTCCAGAACTCTGAAGAGACGGAAAGCGCGTTCTTCAGGTTATCAGGGTTCGTCGGCATGTGAGGACGGATGTCCGTCTTTCCGTCCTTGAAAAAGTGGACGAGCGGAATGGAGGACTTCCGCGCCGGCCCAAACGGAAGCTCTGTCGCCATTTTCGCAAGTTGCTTGGTATCCGTGGCGAAGGCCAGATACTTCTTTGCATCCTCGAGATGCGGCGCGCCCTTGGGAATGACGAACATGGCGAAGTCGTAGATCTGTCCGTCCCACACAGTGGTGAACGGCTTGCCTTCGGCCACCGCGGCATTGAAGAAGCGGTTTGCGGGGCCCGAGGACATCACTACTTCACCGTCGGCAAGAAGTCGCGCAGCTTCGGCATTGGCCCCGTACCAGACGAGCTGGTCTTTGACGGAGTTCAGTTTGGCGAACGCGCGATCAACACCCTGCGGCGTGCCCAGGACCTTGTACACGTCCGCAGCCGCGACCCCGTCGGCCATCAGCGCCATCTCAAGAGCAAACTTCGGCTGTTTGCGAAGGGCGCGCTTGCCGGGGAACTTCTTCGTGTCGAAGAAGTCGGCGATGGTGGTAGGACCCTGTGCCAGCTTCTTGTTGTCGTAAGCGAACACTGACGAATAGACTACCGTTCCAACACCACATTCTGTGATGGATCCCTTGAGGAAGTCGTTTTCGGCCCTGGTGCCATCGGCTGCGGCAGGAAGGATCGATGGGTCGATCTGCTCAAGCAGTCCCTCATCGCAGCCGCGGAGCGCATCTGGATATTCCACTTCGACGACATCGACGGTAACGTTCTTCGCTTCGACCATCGACTTGACCAGTGCGGTGGGATTGTCGGAGTCGACCATGCTGGATTTAATGCCGGTCTGCTCAGTAAAAGGATTGTTGTACGCGGCAACCTGACCCGCACCATAGTCGCCGCCCCACGACATCACGACCACCTCAGCACGCGCCGTGGTCGTCAGTGCCAGGATCATCGTCGTAGTAAGTAGATACTTGTTCATGTTGGTCTCCCGTTAGATAGATTTGTTCCCACGAAGTGCATGCTTTGGGGCACTATGTTTTTTTCCGGTGATCTCCCCTCAGACAGTCGTAGGATTGAGCGCTCTGGCATCTTCCGGATGCCACCCAATCCTGATGCGATCACCGGAAGCCAACTTGGTCTGCCCTTGTGTGTTGCGCATCTTGATGACGAAGTTGTCGCTGCCGGCGGCCGTCAGGCGGCAATGCAAGACATCTCCCATGTAGACGGTCTCGATTACTGTGGCCTCAAGCGTGTGTGCTCCTGGAGGCATCAGTTCGGGCTTGAATTCAACCCGTTCCGGGCGGATGGACACAGAGGTCGCCTGCCCCTTTGCGCTGACGCCCACAGCAGTGGCGCTGATCAACTCCCCACTCGACAGGCGAACGAGCGCCCGGCTGCCCTCAAGCTCCTCGATCACGCCTGCCAGGCTATTGTTCGCACCTATGAATTGGGCCACGAAGCTGTTTTCGGGCCGCTCGTAAATGTCCGATGGCGAAGCCATCTGCTGGATACGCCCTTCGTTGAAGACGGCTATCCTGTCGGACATCGTCAGGGCCTCGCTCTGATCGTGTGTCACATACACGACCGTGACGCCGATCCGCTGATGGAGGCTCTTGATCTCCAACTGCATGTGCTCGCGAAGATGTTTGTCCAGCGCGCCAAGCGGTTCGTCCATCAGGACCAGTGCAGGGTCAAAAACGAGCGCACGCGCCAGAGCGATGCGCTGTTGTTGGCCTCCCGAGAGCTGGGCGGGACGGCGGTCGCCAAAGGCCGCCATCTTCACCATGTCCAGCGCTCGTCTGATCTGAATCTCGCGTTGGGCCTTAGGGATGCCTCGCACTTCAAGCGGGAAGGACAGGTTTTCGGCTACCGTCATGTGAGGAAACAGAGCATAGCTTTGAAATACCATGCCGATCCCGCGCTTGTGTGGAGGCACGAGATTGATGTCGCGCCCTGATAGCCGGATCTCGCCGTTCGTCGCGGTTTCAAACCCGGCGAGCATCATTAGACAAGTGGTCTTTCCCGACCCGGAGGGGCCGAGCATCGTCAGGAACTCTCCTTTGGAGATGGCAAGGTTCAGGTCTTTGACGACCAAAGTGCTCCCGTCGTAACTCTTCTGAACCCGGTCGAATACAACGTATCGCTCGTCACTCGTGTGGCCAGACCAAGTCGGCACCGCGTTCCCCTCCTTCGGATGCTGATCCTTCCTCCATCCGACGCCCAAGTCCATTCGACGCTCCTCCTACTCGTTAGTATGTTGACATGACTTGCTGGTCTATTCAAGATCTTTTTGGTATAATATAATTCGGAATAGAATGTAATAAGGATGCGCGTCATCGCGTTGACGTACGAGCAGTAGCCGCCAGCAGTCATCAGCGCTTCGACGGAGTTGCCCGAGACTTCAAGAACTCGGTGTCGCAAAAGGGCAGGGCATGCAGTCGCAGTCTTCAGTCAGCCCTGATCAAGCATAAGGCGACGATTTTCCTCGGCGTGCCGGCCATGTTCTCCATGATGCCGAATTCGCAGGGCAGCAGAACGTCAGCTATGACCTCTTCAACATCCGCTTTGCTCTGCTCGGGCTCCGCTCTGCTCGGCGGGCTGCGCGCCCGTTTCACCCAACGCTTCGGAAGCCGGGCTAACACCCGGCACCAGTATGCTGCAACGGAAGCTCTGACGCTTTGCGCCCTGATGCCCGAAAGGGAGGACCATCTCGACTCCGTTAGCATGCCAGCCCATATCGGCGTCATTTCTAACGGTCTGTTAACCACCCAAAGTGAGGAAGACCCCGGTTAGGTGCCAAATGACAAGATGAGGCTGGATCGTCAAATGTCGAAAAACCACACTCCCCATCCACTAAGAACGGTCCGCGATGCCCGGCATTCATCATGGCCGGCTGAAACGACAGCCAGCCAAGTCGGTGAGCAGGATGTTCAGCACGCTGCTGGCCACGCTCCAGCGGATCACCAGAGTAAAGTTTGACGCCATCCTGCGTTTCTTCGAGATATTCACTGGATACAGCGTCTACGCGGCGATGAAGGCGGCTATAGAGGTTCTGGCCCGCTTCATAGTGGTCGAGCTTGTAGCGCGCAAGATCCGAGTCAATGCGATTGCTCCGGGCGCCGTTGCGACGAATTTCAACGGGGGCGGCGTTCGGGACAACGAAACCGTGAACGCTTATGTGGCGCAGGGCATTGCGTTAGGCCGTGTGGGGGCCAGACGATATCGGTGGCGCGGTTGCAGCTATCCTATCCAATAATACGGTTGGGCGAACGGGACCACCTTCGATATTTCCGGTGGCCAGTTGCTGTAACCGTCAAAATTCTTCAGGTGCAATTGGTGCTCGTTTGCGCGCTGAGTGGCAATGCCTCTCAGCGCGTAGATATCTCCATGACATGCCGCGAATGAACATTGCCTACTCGCAAAATCCTGTGTCCGCAGCCAACGTTTCTCTTATTCAGTCGCCGGCTAATTTTGTGACTGCGTTCACATCAAGGAGATATCGACCTCAAAACGGTGGCCGAAGCCGCTCCAACCAATGCCGTCATAGGAATAGAGATCCCTTCCAGCGAGTTGATAGACCGTCTTGGAGCAGAAGGATTTGCGCGGCACGTCCTAATTAAGGTGAAAGACCCTATCGGCGCGCTTTCGCTGGAAGATCACGCGTCCCGCGGTGACATAGGCAATCTCCTTTGCTGAATTAAATCAGAAAATAGCGACGGTGGACGCATGTGTCCGATAGTTGGCGGTCCTGATCAGAATTCGCTTTTATCGTGACCATTTCATTCTTCTCCACGCTACTGATCTACCAGGTATGCGTTTTCATTAAGCAGCTGCTATTGAAGGCGGGGATTGCATGCCGCCAACGCTCAAGAAGTGGCTTCCCCGCCCGTTCCGCTCCTGGCGCGGCAGGTCAAACGGCGAGTTTCGAAATGGCGTTCACGTCAACGTAGTCACGCCAAGCGACGATGCGGTCCCCCTCGAGCTCAAAGATCCCCACCAGTGTCACTCGCCCCATCTCGCTGCCGTCAGCCCGCTCAAATCGGTCCAGTCGCTCTGTGAGAACGCGGTTCCCGTCCGCAGCGATTGCAAGCATATCGACGTGAACAGTCGCTATTCCCATGGACTTTTCCAGCTCATCGATCATCACGATCGCTTCATCGATGCCGGTGGTCTTTGAAATACCTTCGTTTACCCAAACAGTCTCGGGTGTGAACCACCGGCGGACTGCAGGCCTGCCACCGTCCTCCGAAAGAGCGGCACAGAATTCAGATATGATTTCAACAGGTGTTGGCATGTTGATTTCCTTATCTTTATTTGCGGTAACCTCTGCACGATTGCAAAACCCACCTTTCGGAAGAATTTCCTTGATCCTGGCTGGGTTACTGTCAGCACCAGCTGCGGCATTAATACCTCCCATTGTGTAAGAGCATTCTTGATCATGCGCAGAGCTGTGGCGATGCCTAATCGTCCTGAATGATTGCCTGATCCTGCCGAACGCTTGACATTTTTATGCATCTAACGACAGCTGGCGTAATGGAAAAACTTGATGAACTCTGCTCTCTGGCGATCCGTCATGCCGGCACCCAACACCCGGGCATGCCAATTTGCTCCGTCGGCTGGGATCCATAATCGGCACCCGCTGAAAAGACCGCGCGTAGGACCGAAGCTTCTGACTCAGTGGGGAGGGGTACTTTACGCATGATACAAGTCGTTCGGCTTCTTCGCGCGTATTGATCATCGGGCAGATCACGCCCATTTCCCCCGCGTCGAGGATCTTCATAACTTCGGCGGGGTCCAGCCAGGGAACGCGGGCCATGGGTGTAATGCCCGTCGCATCCATCGCCTGAAACATGCCCACCGCCGTCTTGTAGTCAGCGATACCATGCTGCAGGTCGATGGTAACACTGTCGTATCCCTGGGCAGCCATGATCTCGGCACTGAAGGCGTTCGCCATAGTAGCCACCCGTTGAGGACTGGCTTGCGTTGCTCCCATCGGGACTTTGATGGCGGCGATAGGCCGTTAGAATCTAGGGAGTTCAGTCGAAGACAGGCTCGCGCTTTGCGAGAAACGCAGCAACACCTTCCTGGAGATCGGGGCCACTGAAGAGCATGGAATAAGTCGGGCGCATTCTCGCGCATGTCGCCGCGTCGGGCTCCGAGAGCGAGTTTATGATCAGCTTCATTGCCTTCAACGAAGCGCGAGAACGTCCGGCTAGGTCTTCGGCGTATCGCTGTACGGCTACCGAAAGCTCCTCAGAAGGCGCGACGCGATCGACAAGCCCCCAAGAGTACGCCTCGTCAGCCTCGATCGTACGTGCAGAAAAGAGCAAATCCTTCGCCCGCACGGCTCCCACCTTTTCCATCAGGCGCGCGGAATCTTCAGCGCTGTAGGCGATGCCGAGCTTGGAGGCCGTCACCGAGATCTTTGTCGATGTGTCTGCGAACCTGAAGTCGGCCGACAGGGCGAGGCCGAGACCGCCTCCGAAGCAAGCCCCACGCAGTTCGGCAATCACGGGAATGTCAAGCTTTCTGATCGCCGCTTCAACCGCGTTGTACTGGCTGTTGTATCGCTCCGCGCTAGATTCGGAACTGTAGGCCTCGGCGAATTCGGCTATGTCCGCACCGCTGCAGAAATGCGGCCCGGTGCCAGCCAGTATAAGGACCTTGATCTCTCGAAGCTTGGAAATGCGCTCGCAAGCAGAGAGAAGGGCGCGCCACATAGCGCTGCTGATGGCATTCCGCTTGTCGGGTCGGTTGATTTCCAACCGCGCGACGCGACCAATGGAAAGAGAGATTTTTTCATTCTCGAAAGTTTCAGTAACCACTGCCGAATTCCTCAGGGTAAAAATGAACTCTGACTTCCATTCATAATGTCAACACTATGAATGGTATTATCCCGTTGACGGCGCCGGGCTCTCGCGGCACGTTTTCCGCGGATAGGCAGATCAAATCCATATATGGAGGTTTTCGAGATCTTCATATAAGTCTCCTTGGACTCGACCGAGAGAACGCCAGCAGGCTGGAGAGGATACAGCTTTTTCTCCTCGACCAGGCAGCCAACGCACGTGAATCGCTTGAAGCTAGGGTGCCGTGAGCGCGAAAACTCAAACCTGGAACTCCGCACGAAAGCGCGCTCCGTTTTTCACGTAATGTTTGGCGGCAGATCGGTTCTTCTCGACCTCCTCGTCGGTGAGCTGCCTCACGACCTTTGCCGGACTTCCAAGAATAAGGGAGTTCTCCGGGAACACTTTTCCCTCCGTGACCAAGGACCCGGCACCAACGATCGAATTTCTGCCGATCCTCGCGCCGTTGAGCACGATAGCGCCCATCCCGATCAAACAGTTCTCTCCAATGACACAGCCGTGCAGTAAGGCCCGGTGACCTATGGTGCATCCTCGGGCGATCTCCAGGGGACATCCGAAGTCTGCGTGCATGACCGTATTCTCCTGAACATTCGTCTCAGATCCGATGGATACCCTTTCAATGTCCGCCCGAATGGTCGTGCCGAACCAGACCGTGACGTTCCGGCCGATGGAAACATCGCCGACAATGATCGCGTCGGGAGCGATCCAGGTGGTCGCCTCATCTTCGAATCTCGGTTTCAGATCCCCGATGGTGTGGATAGGCAAACTTCTTCTCCCGTATTTGAAAGGGAAAGGTGGACGCAAAGAGACTTCAGTACCTTGCAGAATAATTTAATCGTGACAAGTTTATTTCGATGAAGGCGCGGCAGCTGAATCGCCCTCCAGGCACCGAAGCGCGGTTGGATTTGGATGTCATTGATCCAGACTCTGCTCCTCCGCTTTGAACGCGGACGACAACGCGGTGATCGTAACGCATATAGGCGGTCAGGCCTTCAGCGCCTGTCGCGGGGCATTTCTTGGAAACGGAGCCGACGGTGACGGTCGATGGATGATCCGCGGTCGTGGGTAGACCTCAACGCACGACGGCGGCCAGCCGAATTCAATTCAACGCAGATGCAAAGCCTTACTTCTAAAGGTCTTGCCGAGAGTACCAATTAGTATAAAAAGAGACGGGAAAGTATTGGCAACGCATTGGCAGAATGCCGATCTCGGAGAATAACAAATGCCTTTGAACTTTGAACTCCAAGGATCTGCCGGGGTCGTGACAATCGACCGTCAGTCAAAACTAAACGCGCTTGACCTCGAGTCCTTCCGCCAGCTCGAAGAGATCATCGCCAAAGCCAACGATAACAGGCAAATCCGCAGTCTCATTTTCACCGCCGCTGGCCGAGCGTTCAGCGCGGGAGCGGATATCAACGATCTATCCGGCCTGACGCCATTAGAAGCTTCGGAGCGGGCAACGTATCGCCGTGGCGTTTTCCAAAGCCTTTCGACCGTGGTTGTTCCTACAATTGCGGTAGTGGATGGCTTCGCGATGGGCGGCGGCGTCGAACTAGCGCTTGCCTGCACGTTCAGGCTCGCGACCGAACGCGCGACGTTTTCCATGCCCGAGGTAAAGCTCGGGCTCCTTCCGGGTGCAGGGGCCACCCAGCGGCTGCCTCGCCTTATCGGGATGTCTCGGGCTTTGGAAATGATGATTACTGCGATGATGGTTGATGCCAAGGAAGCACTGGCGATGGGATTGGTAGACAAAATTGTCGTGTCGCCGCTTGATGAGGCCAAAGAGTTCGCCGCGCGATGGGAGCCCCTTAGCAGAAGCGCGATAGCCGGAATCATGGCCGCTACTCGTTGCGCTGAGCAGCCGCTCGAAGAAGGACTCGGCAAAGAGGGTTTATACCTTGCAACGCTGAATACGTCTCCCGATGGCTTGGAAGGTGTGTCCGCATTTCTGGAAAAAAGGCCGGCCCAATTCAATCGCAGCTGAATTGACCGAAGGAGAGTGCAATAAGAGCGAAGATTCAGTTATCGGTATTGGAAACATGGGCAGCGCGATCGCTGATATTGCTCTGATCTGATCGTTCGCGCACCATCCGACGGGAAGGCGTGGGCGCGGTTGTCATAGATAGCGAAGCGGTCGCTTCAGCGCATCGCCGTTTGATCCGCTGTGGCACGCCAAGCTGCCTGCTCGCTTCATTTATTTGCAGTTCAAGGGTTAGAACGGGGTTCGGCACTTGACGCCTGCCGCCACCATATATACTAAATAGTGTAATAACATACCCACTGGTTTGTTCGGTTTTGGCTGTTTTGGGCAAGTGAGAGTGCCTCGTGAAAGTTGGAGATTCAGTATCATGCGGAAGGAATTCGACTTCATCGTAGTTGGGAGCGGATCCGCGGGATGCGCTTTGGCGTCACGGTTGAGCGAAGACCCTTCCGTCCAGGTACTATTGATTGAAGCAGGACCAGATGCCAGCCCGTGGCAAATCAGAATGCCCCTTGCAATGGACATGCTCCTGACCTCGACCACGTATAATTGGGGTTTTGAATCCGAGTCGGAAGAAGGGCTTCGCGGACGTAAGATATCTCATCCGCGGGGTCGGGTAATCGGTGGGTCCTCTGCAATCAACGGGATGCTGTATACTCGTGGAAATCCGCAGGACTACGACGAATGGCGGGATTCTTACGGATGCACTGGGTGGGGGTATGCCGATGTCCTCCCATACTTCATGCGGATGGAGAGTTCCGCGGAAGGCGACGATCGTTACCGCGGACGGAAGGGGCCGCTACGCGTCACGCGTCCGAAGCCAAAGAACCCATTGAACGCTGCATTCCTTGAGGCCGGGCGCGCGCTTGGCTATCCGGTCACGACCGACACCAACGGCCCGCAGCATGAAGGATTCGGTGTTGCCGAGCAGACGATCGTTAATGGCCAACGTAATACCGCCGCTGCCGCATTCCTTAATCCCGCGGTTCGCGCTCGCCCGAACCTCATCATTACTGCAAAGACGGTGGTTGAAAAGGTTGTGTTTGAAGGTAAGCGGGCGGTTGGCGTCAGGTGCAGAACCGCGGATGGTCCCGAGGTATTTACGACAACTCGGGAGGTCATCCTGTCGGCCGGCGGCGTAGGCTCGCCGCAAATCCTGCAACTCTCCGGGATAGGTCCCGCCGAGGAACTGCAGCGCCTCGGGATCCCCGTGATCCATGACAACAGGGCTGTAGGCTCCAACCTCCAGGATCATCTAGATATTCCGGTTCAATATCGTTGCAAAAAACCTGTCACGCTTAAAAGCAGCACCCAGTGGCCGAAGAAAGCATTTGTTGGCATTAACTGGTTCATGTTTAAAGGCGGGCTAGCCGCAAGCAACCAGTTCGAGGTTGGCGCATACATCAGGACGCGTGCTGGCTTGTCCAAACCTAACCTGAAGTTTGAGTTCTTCCCACTCGCTGTTTCGCACAACGATTTCAAGCCGTATTCCGACGAGGCCTTCCAGATCCATTGCACGGTAGAGACTTCGTACGCGCGCGGCACGCTACGCCTACGTTCGGCGAACCCCTCCGATGCACCTAAGCTGCAGTTCAACTATCTGCAAGACGAGCGTGATATGGAGACGATCCGAGAGGCTGTCGGCCTGATACGCGAAGTGGTTGCGTCGCACCCGTTCGATGAGTTCCGTGGAGCGGAAATCGAACCTGGCGAGGCAGTGAAGACCAAGGAAGCCTTGGATGAGTGGATCAGGGAACGCGCCACGACTGCGTTCCACATTTCAGGCTCGTGCCGGATGGGGCCGGCCAATGATCCAGAGACGGTTATCGGCCCAGATCTCAAGGTTCATGGTATCGAAGGGCTCCGGGTTGCAGATGCATCGATCATGCCGATTATCGTTACCTCAAACCTCAACGCTACTGCGATTATGATCGGCGACAGGGCTGCTGACATCTGCCTTGGTCGCCAACCACTCAGTCCCTCGAACGCGCCTTATTGGG
This sequence comes from Rhizobium sp. 2YAF20, assembly GCF_052114685.1. Taxonomy (NCBI): domain Bacteria; kingdom Pseudomonadati; phylum Pseudomonadota; class Alphaproteobacteria; order Hyphomicrobiales; family Rhizobiaceae; genus Rhizobium; species Rhizobium sp. 2YAF20. The sequence continues at coordinate 38,540 of NZ_JBFRFF010000034.1, forward strand.
TCAATCCCAACTGGCAAACGAGCCAGCGCTAAGTCGCGCCTGACATGCCACCGAACTTTGATCCGGCACCGACTAAAATCTTGTCACTAAGTTGACAGAAAATATTAGTGGCGGGAATCAGATGATACTTCGCAGCCGAGCTTGTCGTACACCGGCGTGAACCACTGACGAACGGTACTCTTGCCGTGATCCATGGAGAACGCTGCGCAGAAGGTAGTTACTGTCTCGATTGGGGTGGGCACTACGACGTCCATTCTACTTTCGAGTGAATGGGATGTGGGAGTTACTGAACGCGGAGCAGATTTTGGAAGCTTCTTATTCAGCCCTCAGTTCGCGAGGAGCGCCTGATGCTGACGGAGGTGCTGCTGGAATCGCTCGGCATAGTCTCCTGCCACCGCGGCAACGACGCTCTGTCGTCCCGCCAGCGCCGTCCGCCACGTGGTGACGCGGGGAAGGTCCTCGAAGATCGGCTGCGACACCGTCGGACCGAGGATGTCGAAATAGCGAAAGAGAGGCGCGAACACTGCATCGACCATGCCGAAGGCGGCACCGCTGAAATAGGGGCCTTCCACGAGCACCGCCTCCAGTCGCTGGAGCCTGTCCCGGAACGCGGCCTGCTTTGCATCTGCGGTCGGGTGATCCTTGGCGTTGAGGAAATGCCAGGCGTCAGCGAGGGTTGCAGTACCGAATTCGATCCAACCCCGCAGCCTGGCACGGGACAGCGCATCGACCGGATATAGCCCTACACCGCCCAGGGACTCCTCGAGATACTCGCAGATGACCATGCTTTCGAAGAGGACGGCGTCCGGCCCATCCGCCTGGCTTACCTTGAGCAACGGCACCTTTCCGGTCGGCGAAAGCGCCAGAAACCAATCGGGCTTGGCCGTAAGATCGACGTCGATCCTGTCGAACGGCACGCCCTTTTCCAGAAGGACGATCGCCGCCCGTTGAACGAACGGGCAAAGGGGATGGCTGATGAGCGTGAGGCTGGTGTCGGCCATGATGGTCTCCCTAACTGCCGGCAATGAACGGGCGATGGTGCGCTGGTGCTACAACAACTGCCCACCCGAAATGTCGAACGTCGTGCCGTTCGCCCAACCCATATCGTTGGACAGGATGGCGGCGACCGCGCCGCCAATATCGTCCGGCAGGCCGACGCGACCCAGTGCGATGCCCTGCGCCACATAGGCGTTCACATCGTCATTGTCGCGCACCGCACCACCGCCGAAGTCGGTCGCGATGGCGCCGGGCGCGATCGCGTTCACCCGGATACGGCGCGCACCAAGCTCGACAGCCATGTACCGGGTGAGTACCTCGACCGCTGCCTTCATCGCCGCATAGAGGCTGTAGCCCGGCAGCGTGAAACGCACGAAGCCGGACGAGACGTTCAGGATGCGTCCGCCGTCCTCAATAAGGGGCAGCAGCTTTTGGGTCAGGAAGACCGGTCCGCGCAGATGAGTGGCGACCAGCGATTCGAATTGCTCTTCGGTCGCCTCGGCGAAGTTGGCGAAAAGACCGTTGCCGGCATTGTTGACTAGAAAGTCGAACCGCTCGCGGCCGAAATCAGTCTTCAGGGTTTCGGCCACATTCGCGGCAAATGTCGGGAAACTCGTCGTATCCGTAACGTCGAGCGCCAGCATGGCGGCCGTGCCGCCCAGTGCGTCGATCTCCTGGCGCAGTGCGTCGGCTTCCGTCGCACCGCTGCGGTAGGTGCCTATGATGTGGACTCCGCGTTTAGCAAGATGCAGCGCCATGTTGCGGCCGAGGCCGCGGCCGGCGCCGGTGATAAGTGCGATTTGCTTGGTCATGGTCTGCCCTGGTTGGATTGTCACGCTGCGAAGCGGCGGCGCCAAGGCGCCCTTGCGATGTCTCCAATATAGGCGACGGCGGCTCAACGAGCCCGCCCGATACGCTCAACCTTTTGCCCGATTGTCTCAATCGCTTTACCTGGCGGACTGACGATGGCATAGTCTGGCGATGACCGACCATCTCAAGCCGCATCTCGACATCGCGCTGCGCCACGCGCCATCAGGGTTGACCATCACGCCGCTCCCGCGGCTGGAGATCAGCGTGGGACAGGCGACCACCGGCAAGGCACCGTGCCTGTACCACTCGATGATCTGCTTCATCCTGCAGGGTTCGAAGCATGTGGCGATCAACGACGAGCTTTTAAGCTATGATCCCGCGCATTACCTCATCAGCGCCCTCGATCTGCCGCTGATCGGCCAGATACGGGATGCCGACGACGGCCAGCCTTATGTCGCAGTGTCGTTGGTCCTTGACCCTGCCATTCTAGCCGATGTTGCGTCGACCATGCCGCAGGTGCGCGACACTGAACCCCAAGGTATTGGCATAGCGATCAATCCGATGACGGCGCCGCTGCGCGACACCTTGCTGCGCCTGTTGTCGTTGCTCGACACCCCGGGCGACATTCCCGTTCTCGCCCCCCTGGCGGAACGTGAATTGCTCTATCGTCTCCTGCAAGGTCCGCAGGGTCGCCTATTGCGTCAGATCGCCCAGCCCGACGGTGCGCTGGGCCGTATCCGGCGAGCGGTGGGGTGGATAAGGGACAATCACAACGCCCGTTTGCGCATCGAGGCGCTATGCGATGCAAGCGGCATGAGCCGCGCAAGCCTGCATCGCCATTTTCTGGCACTGACCGGTCTCAGTCCGCTCCAGTATCACAAACAGCTTCGGCTGCAGGAAGCGCGACAATTGTTGCTCGGTGGCGACCATAGCGCATCCGATGTGGCCTTCGCTGTGGGCTACGAGAGCGCCTCGCAATTCAGCCGCGAATATCTCCGGCAGTTCGGCGCACCGCCGGCGCGCGACGTTCGTCAGGTCAGGCAGGCGATCGGCAGTCCGGCAATGGGCTGAGCGGGCGCGGCGTATATATCCTGCTCACAATGGCGCAGAAACAACCAACTGGCTTGTATCTGGACCACGCCGAAAACGCGCCGCGAGGGCGCTCAATGCCTGCGACCTTGCGGGCAATGCGCCGCACAGTGCCCGCAAGCGCCCACCTCACCGTTTCCATGATGATAGCTTCGCGTGCTCCAAAGTGGTGGGTTGGACGTATGCTTGCATATCAGGACGGGCGTACCTGGGGCGCGGAATTTGTGGGGGTGATCCTGGTCGACGACGAGCGTCCACCAGGACCTTGTTCGAAGAGATGCGGCTTAGTCGGCCATCAAGCTGTCGATAAGGTCGAGAGCCGGGCGGATAGCGCCTTCTGCCAAGGGGTTCAACGGGCCTGGTTGGAACTTCCGCGAAAGGACGCCCTTGTAGTTGCGCTCGCAGAGTTCCTTATCTTCGGCGTTCGTAGCGCGCCATACTTCGATGACCTTGTTGATATCGTAATCGACGCCCTCGACCGCATCCGAGCGGACATACCAGCGCGAAGTCCATTCGACTTCCGATTCCGAAATCGGGTTCATCGTGTGAATGATGGCGTGGTCGATGTGGAAGATTACGCGGCTGAGGACAGGAAGAAGTCCCACGCCGTCGGTGATTTCCACCGGAAGTTCCTTCTGATCCGTATATACACCGAGCGGCTTGCTAACCAGTTCGCCGTTCATGGAAACGGTCGTGAAACCCTTTCGCAGCGGTTCGCCACCGAGGAAGCAGCTGCCGCCCCAGCCTGCAGTTTGACCGTAGGAGGACTGAATGTCGAAAGCGATGCCGAGTTCTGGATGGGAGCCTGCGCAGTGGTAGCATTCCAGATAGTTCTCGAGCAGGGTCTTCCAATTCCCCTTCACAGACAGGGCTTCGCGGAAGATTTCCTTCATATTCTCGGGCTGAAGCCTTTTGACTTCGTCCGACGGAGCGCCCAGTAAGTCGCTAAGGCTTTCGGACGGGTTGCTCTTGAGGTTGACGAAAATCAGGCCGGCCCACACCTCGACGGCGGCGGGAAAGAGGGAGAGCTTTTCGTAATCGATGCATTCCTTGTCCGGCATCATTGGCGCACGGCGGAGCGCGCCGTCAAGGCCGTAGCTCCACTGGTGATAAGGGCACACGAAGTTGCGGACGTTACCCTTATCGGATTTGGACAGCTGCGAGCCACGATGGCGACAGACGTTGTAGTGCGCACGAACGCTCTTAGCGCTTTCCCGGACGATAAGGAGGGTCTCCCCCGCGAAGTTATGGGCGAAGAAATCGCCGACGTTTGGAATCTGGGAGATATGACCCGCAAACGTCCACTGCCTTGCGAAAATGTTACGAGTCTCTTCTTCGAAGACTGCAGGCGATACGTAGCGCTCACGAGGAAACGTTGTTTCCGTGGAGCGCACAGCACGGAGGCTGTTTGGCGCGATTTCTTGTCCCATAGTTTCTCCTTGAGGTTTCATATCCAAATATACGACGAGGACCGTGCCATGTTCGGCATGTGCACGTAGGTTTTAGGCATCAAGCTCGATCTCGGAGCCCAACGCCCGTGATACGCAAATCATCATCCAGTCGCCCTGCTCTTGCTCCGAAGCGCTGAGCACCGAATCGCGATGATCGATTGCTCCGGACAAAACCCGCGTCTCGCACGAACCGCAGGTGCCCTCGCGACAGGCGCAAGGCCAACGAATTCCTTCGCGAGCCATGGCCTCCAAAATACTCTCCTCCACACCCACCGAGATCGAGCGCCCAGATGCACGAAGATGGGCGGTGAACTCACGATTTTGAACTGGAGTCGTGACGGATATCGGGCTGAATCTCTCAAGATGCAGAGTGTCCTTAGGCCAACTGGAGGACAAAGAGGTCAGCGCGTTCAACAGTCCTTCCGGTCCACAAGAGTACAGCTTCGCTCCAGGGGTGATGGTGCTTCCAATCGCTTTGAGGTCGAGAAGACCGGCTTGGTCTTCAGGGACAATTCGGACGTGATCACCCAGTGCCTCAAGCTCCTGATGATAGGACATCGACGAACGGCTCCTGCCACCGTAATGCAGAACCCAACGAGTGCCACTGGACGTCGCTTGCTCGATCATTGGGAGGATGGGCGTGATACCGATGCCTCCGGCGACGAAGATGTACTCGGACGCGGGCTCCAACGGGAAGTGGTTTCGCGGAGCCTGAGCTTCCAGGATGTCGCCCTTCTTCACTTTCTCGTGGATATATTCAGACCCACCGCGGCCGTTGTTGGCACGCAGTACAGCTACTCTCCAGTGATAGCTGTCGCCTAGCGGCCCACAGAGGGAATATTGCCTTTCAAGCCCTGGTCCGAGTTTTAGCGACAGATGCGCTCCCGGTTGCCACGACGGCAGCTGTTGTCCCTGGGCGTCAGCGAGCACAAGCTCGACAACATGATCCGCGCGTTTCACGACGTCTTCCACACGTAGGGACCTGGTTTCTGTATCGTTCATTAAACTCTCGCAATCACTGGCGGGTGGCAAAACCTCTTCGTTCGATCCGCCACCCCAGCGAGCCCCTACAAGTCCGCGCGTCTTTGGGACGCGGCCAGAACTTCACCGATGCTCAACATTCCGGTGAGTATGTGTCTAAGGGCATTGCGGCGCAATTGAAACTATGTCCTACTCTTCATGACGATTTGTCATGATAGAAACGGAAAGTTCCAGATGGCGTTGTACTTTCCGCCGACAGAGCAGCTTCTTGCCTTCAAATTGGCAATCGAACACGGCAGCTTCACTGCGGCGGCGAGCGAACTTAACATTACGCAGTCTGCGGTAAGCCATCAGGTGGCAAAACTTGAAAAATCGATCGGTGCCCGTCTCATTACACGGAGCGCCCGTGGCCTAGCCTTGACCGACGCGGGAGAGACCCTGATCGCGGCAATCAGCGATCCGATTTCGCAGTTACTGTCAGCCTTTGATTCACTCTCAATTCCCAATTCGACTAATCTGCTCAAGATACAGGTCGAGTCCGCATTCGCGGCGTCTTGGCTCTCGCCCAGGCTCGACAATTTCCTCGGACGATTTCCGAACTTGCGCCTTGAACAGTATCGTTCAACGAACCTGCGGCTGTCAGATCGCGTTGAACTCGCCATCAAATGGGGGAGTGGTCGGTGGCCGGATTTGACGTCTGAGAGGCTGCTGAGCATCTACTACACGCCGGTTTGTTCTCCGACGATAGTCGCTTCGGGCAAGTTGCAGGAGCCGGGCGACCTCCAAAACTTCACGCTTTTGCATGACCGGCGCTATAAGGACTGGCAACAGTGGCTGGAGAAATATCATGTTCAGCATCGCAACGTTCGGCTAGGTCATATCGTCGACGATGCGTACATCCTGACCGAAATGTGCATGGAGAGCAGAGGGATAGCATTGTGCGCCCCGGTCCTGGTAAGGCGGGAACTGGCAAGCGGAAATCTTGTCTGTCCGTTTCCGGAGATGCGACTATTTCCTAAGGAAGCCTATTATCTTGTGACGAGGAAAGAGACGCGACTTTCCCGCAATGCGGAAGCTTTTGCAGCCTGGCTGAAAGATGAAGCGGCTGAAGCAAACGCATGACGAATGCTTCTCCCCGAGCGCAAACTGATTTTAGATTCGATGGGCCGAGAATCTCAGATTGAGTGCAACTGCGAAGGCACCCGCTACTGAAGCGCGCAGTCTACTATCTCTTCTATAGCGTTGCCGAAGCAGGCTTTGTTCTCCCCCCTCATATGGCCATGCAGCATGTGAAGTATTTCCGGACCGGTGAGCTGGCCGATGGCGCGCTTCTGCAACTCGAGTTCCTCGAGACGAGTTTTCGATCGTCCGGCGGTGTGGCGGCTTGAGCCCGGCCGAGACGCAGGTCCTTTGTATATCGCGAACCAAATGAGGAACGCCGGGGTGGTTTTTATTTTGGTAGTACCGGTTGATCGTGGCGCGAATAGAGTTGCGTCATCTCCATTACGTACTGAAGGCAGCGGAAATTGGCAGCTTTCAGGCGGCGGCGCGTGCGTTGGATGTCCAGGAATCCTGCATCAGTCGCCGTATTCGAGATCTTGAGGACGAGATCGGAACGGCCAACTGGCATGGGGCTTGATGATGGCGACGTTGCGCAATCTTGGGCGAAGAGCATCGGCGCATGCGCGAGGGAGGGTGGCAGGCCCCCGCTGGGGTGGCCCTGTCCGGCAAGGCACTCGGCCTGCTTCGGCAGGCTCGGCAAGTGCAGGAATAGCTAAGAGCGAGCTAAGCATGGCAAGTTAACTCTGTAAGTTCCATAAGATACGTTACGCCACTTTTACAATTATAAATTGCGCAATTGTACGAGCGCCCCTCGTAGTTGGTGCCGATCGGCGGCTGGGTTCAAATGCCGTTTGATGATCGCAGTTCGTAGAGCACGTGACGGCGCAACGGATGCCCTTCGGCCAAATTGGGATGATCGAACTCACCGATCCGGTTCATCCCCAGCCGTCTCATCAAACCCCAGGAATTGCTGTTTGCGGGCACCGTGAAGCTGACGATGCGGTCAAGCTTCATATCGTGGAACGCAAAATCGAGAGACCGTTCCGCGGCCTCGCGCGCATATCCGGCGCCATGCCGCGATGCTGAAAGCCGCCAACCGATTTCGACTGCCGGGGCGAACGGCAAAGTCGGCGAAACATTGTTGAGGCCGCAGAGGCCGATCAACTCGCCGCTTGCCTTCTCCTCCAGCGCCCAGAACCCCCAGCCATGGTGCTCGAAGTGAAGGTCGATGCGGTCGAGCATCGCATTCGACTGTTCGTCGGTCAGAGGATTGAGATATCTGACAACGTCGGGCTCGGCATTGATCGCAGCGAAAGGCTTGCGATCCAGCGGTCGCCAAGGTCTCAAAATAAGACGTTCGCTTTCGAGCCTCATCGTCCCTCTGCGATAGATCCTACCAGAGCGTCATGTGACGGTTGACGTCCTTGTAGAGCAGGTAGCGGAAACGGCCGGGGCCACCGGCGTAACATGCCTGCGGGCAGAAGGAGCGCAACCACATGAAGTCGCCGGCCTCGACCTCGACCCAATCCTGGTTCAGCCGATAGACCGCCTTGCCCTCCAGCACATAGAGACCATGCTCCATGACATGGGTTTCCATGAAGGGGATCACGGCACCCGGCTCCAGAGTCACGATATTCACGTGCATGTCGTAGCTGACATCGGCCGGATCGATGAACCGGGTCGTCCCCCAGCGTCCATCGGTGTCGGGCATTGCCGAGATGGCGTGTTCGTCCTCATGCGTGACGATCGCCGGTGGCGGCTCCAGCCCCTCGACCTCCTGAAAGACCTTTCGAATCCAGTGGAATTTTGCCGCAGTCGAGCCGCCGTTTTTCAGGCGCCAGACCGAACCCGCCGGAAGATAGGCAAACGAGCCGCTGCGAAGGGCATGGCTGACGCCTTCGAGTTCCACTGTCATCTCGCCTTCGACGACGAACAGAACCGCTTCGGCCCGCTTGTCGGGCTCCGGCCGGTCGCTTCCGCCGCCCGGCTGAACTTCCATCACATATTGCGAGAAGGTCTCGGAGAAGCCGGAGAGCGGCCGGGAGAGAACCCATGCCCGTGTCCCCGTCCAATGCGGAACGACGCTGGTAACGATGTCGGTCATGACGCTGCGCGGGATGACCGCATAGGCTGTGGTGAAGACGGCCTTGCTGGAAAGCAGCTCGGTTTGCGGCGGCAATCCGCCGAGTTTGGAATAATAATCTCTGCTCACCGGTCCAGGCTTCGCGGCATGTGGCACTGCATCTGCTTTATGCGCCGCTCACCTTCCAGGCAACTCTTAATTCGACCCGTGAAAATCGATGCGGAGCCGCCCGGCACGTTTCCGTCAGAACTCGACTTCCAGCTCGACGATCTCGTCCGCCTCGACCAACGCCCCTTCGGTCCATTCGCCCATCAGCGGCCAGGACAGTACCGTCTCGACATAGGCTGCAAGCTGCGGCTCCAGTTCCACCGCATAGGTGCGAAAGCGGGTGCAGACCGGCGCGTACATCGCATCGGCCACGGTCGGCACGGTCCCGAACAGCCAGGGCCCGCCGCTTGCCTCGAGGCATTCGGTCCAGATCGCCTTGACGCGCTCGACATCGGGCCGGGCGCCTGAAAATATCTTGAAACGCTCATGCCGCGCCTTGAGGTTCATCGGCAAAGCCGAGCGCAGATTGTGGAAACCCGAATGCATCTCGCCCGAGACCGACCGGCAGCGGGCGCGCGCCGCGCGCTCGGCAGGCCAGAGCCCGGCGGTGGGCGCCACCTCGTGGAGATATTCCGCGATCGCCAGCGTGTCCCAGACCGTCACGTCGCCATGGGTCAGCCTCGGCACCAGAACCGACGGTGAAAGCAGAAGCAGTTCCTGGCGCGCCTCGTCATCCAGCTCCACAAGGACCTCGGCGAAGTCCAGCCCCGCCATCCGGCACAGCAGCCAGCCGCGCAGAGACCATGAGGAGTAGTTCTTCGAGGAAATCGTCAGTGCCGCCTGCGACATCGGGCTCTATCCTTGTCGGACAATGTTGCTTCTTCCTCGATAATCTTCTCGCATGGCAGGACATATTCCACTAGCATTTTTTGCACCGCCGCATTGATGCGGCAGTGCGGGAGATTTCGGCCATGCTCTATCAGGCCTATCAGTTCCAGGATGATCTCATCGCGCCCCTTCGCGATCTGGCACGGCGCCTGCAGATCTTCTCCGCGACAGCGTTCTGGGGACCTGTCGGCAATATGGGCCGGCACTTCGCCGCCGCGCTGGAGATGATCTCACGCTTCGAGATCACCCACGAACGTCCAGACTTCGCCATCACCTCGGCGATGATCGGCAACCGCATGGCGCCCGTCACCGTCGAGACCGTGCTCGACATGCCCTTCGGCACGCTGCTGCGCTTTGCGGCGGAAACAGACGCGCAGAGACCGCGGGTGCTGGTCGTTGCACCGCTGTCCGGTCATTTCGCTACGCTCCTGCGCGGCACCGTGCAGACCCTGCTGCGCGATCACGACGTCTATATCACCGACTGGGCCAATGCCCGCGACGTGCCGCTGTCGGCAGGGCGTTTCGGCATGGACGATTATGTGGACTATATCATCCGCTTCCTGGAGGAGATCGGTCCGGGCGCTCATATCCTCGCCGTCTGCCAACCCTGCGTGCAGGCGCTGGCCGCCGTTGCCGTGATGTCGGAAGAGCGGCATCCCGCCACCCCGCGCACCATGACGCTGATGGCCGGGCCGATCGATCCGCGCGAAAGCCCGACGAAGGTCAACGAGCTTGCCGTGTCGAAGTCGCTCGCCTGGTTCGAGAATTCGTTGATCACAGCTGTTCCCTGGCGCTATCAGGGCGCCGGACGGCGCGTCTATCCCGGCTTTCTCCAGCTCGTCGCCTTCATGTCGATGAACATGGAGCGCCACCAGGACGCTCATCGCAAGCTCTACGACCATCTGGCGAAGGGCGAGACCGCCGAGGCCGGCAAGATCAAGAATTTCTATGACGAATATTTCGCCGTGCTCGACCTCACCGAGGAATTCTACATCGAGACCATCGAACGCGTCTTCCAGAAAGCGGAACTCGCAACCGGCGACTTGACCCACCATGGCCGCAAGGTCGACCCGGGCCAGATCCGCAACACCGCGCTTTTGACCGTCGAGGGCGGGCGCGACGATATCTGCGCCCTCGGCCAGACCTCGGCCGCGCACGATCTCTGTCGGGCGCTGCGCCCGCATCTGAAGCGCCATCATCTTCAAGCCAATGTCGGGCATTACGGCGTCTTCAACGGCCGCCGCTGGGAGGGGGAAATCTACCCCGTCGTGCGCAACATGATCCTGGCGATGGAATAATGTCGGCCAAATCCGAAAACGGGATGGCAAGTCTACCGATCGGCCATGACCAGATGGCCGGGCCCGACTTCGCGATAAGAAGTGCTCGCAGGCTGATAATCGACCGGGCGCATCGGGCTCTTGATCTCGTCATTCGCCACCATCCGCTTTTCGTGGCGACGGTCCGGATCGGGCACGGGCACTGCCGCGATGAGTTTCTTCGTATAGGGGTGCTGCGGATTTTCGAAGACCGCGGCCCGTGGGCCGATCTCGCCGATCTCGCCGAGATACATCACCGCTACGCGATGGCTGACGCGCTCGACGACCGCCATGTCGTGCGAGATGAACAGGAAGGCGAGGTTGAGGCTCTGCTGCCGGTCCAGCATCAGGTTGATCACCTGCGCCTTGATCGAGGCGTCGAGCGCGGAGACGCCTTCAGAAGATCCGTGACGAACGCCTGAGCGTTGTCCAGCCTGCCGAACTGCTCGACCTCAGTCGAAGTCAGGTCCACAGGTTGTTGCAGGCCTATGACCGGGATGGTCCAGCCGGCCTCGTTTCCAAGAAGCGATTAATGTTATCACCCGCCCCCGCTCCTCCCTTGCAACCCGGCCCAGCCGGTCGGATCGGGGGCTTGCCTCAGCGCAAGTGTCGCATTTCTAACTAGTTGCCGAGGTCGCATCTCTATCCAGCTTTGACACTTGATTGTAGCCGCAAACCCACGGCGTCAATATTTGTACTTGACGGAATATCCTACATCTTTCAAGGTTGATAAAGAATACCGACCGGTGTGTTTAGCTGGCTTGAGAGAGGCTGTACCGATGCATGAAACATCAATCTCCGGCGTAGTAAGCAGACGTCAGTTCGTCATAGGAGCCATCGGGGGAACGTTGGCGGTTAACGGAGCGCTGGGGAGCGCCGTGGCAGCAGGAAGAGCGCCGAAAGTACAAACCGCAAGTGGAGAAATCCTCGGTTACGCGACCGAGAATGTTAACGTCTTCAAGGGTGTGCCTTATGGGGCCGGCACCGTTGGTGCTAGGTTCAAGCGCGCGGCTCCGGTCGCAAGAGGAACAGAACCTTTTGTGGCGCACGCTGTGGGCGATCCCTGCTACCAGAAGAACGAGGATTGGAAAGGATGGGTCGACAACCGCGACGGGAGTGAAAACTGCCTCTTTCTGAATGTTTGGTCGCCGATCGACGCCTGGGGGAAGCCAGTGATGGTCTTTCTCCACGGCGGCGGGTATTTCTACGGCTCCGGCGGAGCACCGCTTTATGACGGCCAGCGGCTTGCAGAACGCGGCGATGTCGTTGTCGTCACCGTAAATCATCGCTTGCATGCTCTGGGTTTTACCTTCCTTGGCGATCTTGCGCCCGAAGCGGGATATGCAGCGAATGTCGGCCTTCTTGACCTTGTTGACGCGCTCGAGTGGGTAAAGACGAACATCGCCGGTTTTGGCGGAGATCCCGATAACGTTACCATATTCGGCGAGTCCGGCGGCGGCGGTAAGGTCTCCTGCCTGATGGCCATGCCGAGCGCCAAAGGACTCTTTCATCGTGCCATCGTGCAAAGCGGTGCGCAGCGCAAGCTAAGAACCCGGGAGGAAGCTTCCAAGGACACTCTGGCGCTCCTGAAAACGCTGGAGCTCGGGGAAGGCGATGCGGCAAAGCTTGCGGAAATTCCGGTTGAGAGGTTGTATGAGGCGTACCGCAAAGTATCCGGCACCGTGTCCGCTAGGGGAGGCTTGTCCTCACCGTTCTGCCCGGTAGTCGATGGAGAAATTCTCCCTTGGCACCCGTCCGACGATCAAGCCTTGGAGCTTTCCCGCGACGTCGTGAAGATGTACGGCACCAACGCGCACGAAACAACGTATTTTCTGGATTTCGCAGGCCTGCTCGCGTCTCCCAAGACGGATGAAGACGTAGTGCGCGACGCGACCACCTTCCTGACGCTCGACGAAGCGGAGCGGGAACAAGTCTCGCTTCTCTTGAACGACTACAAGGCGCGTTTCCCCGGGGAAGGTCTCGATCGTATCAAGGTGCGCTTGCTTTCAGACCTGTGGATGGCCTCCGATTCCCTGAAGCAGAGCCTCAAAGCGTCCGCAACCCCCTCGGGTGCTCCCGTCTACCATTACATGTTCACATGGACGGAGCCGTACAAGGGTGACTTCTGGTCGGTACACGGAGCGGAATTGCTGTTCACGTTCGACAACGTGGACGCAGACGAAATGTGGGGCGAAAGCGGAGCGCCCGCGGCACGGGCCAATCGTGACCCGGAAGGTGACCGCTATCTTCTCCGCGATCACGTTGTCAGCGCCTGGACTAGCTTCGCCGCCGGCGGACTTCCGGTCCTCAGGGATGGGACGAAGTGGCCTGCGTTCAGCGCGGAAAACCTGAATACGATGGTTCTCGGCGAGGCATGCGAAATCAAGGCAGACTATTTTGGGGCTACTGCCAGGGCCGCGTTCCAAAAAATCGATGTGGGCGTCGGCTCATAAGTCCCACAGCTGTCGCCAGAATATCGTGGGGAGCGAGCAAGCGTGCTGCGTCCTTCGCGTTGCCGGTCGACGCGCGCTCGGCCAACTCAAAGAATCTAGATAAAAAGGCGGTTGCCGAATGTTTCGAGGGATTCCCCTAGCCTGCTGGCTTCATACTGTTCTATACGTATTAGTACAATTTACAAACTAATTGGTATAGAATGGCGTGTTGAAAGTTTATCGAGTAAAGAAGGCTCGCAAATATGCCGACGTCAAGAAGCAGCAATACGGTTTACGACGCACTGGTCAACGTTGCCCGCGCGCAACCGGACCGGACCGCTATCACCTTTGGTGAGCGGAGCTACAGCTACGGCGAGCTGATTGGCCGGATTGACCGGGTAGCTGGGAAATTGCGCGAACACGGGGTGCGAGAGGGCGACGCGGTTTCGGCATTTAGCCAGAACCGCCCCGAGTTTATCTTCTGCTTCCTCGCCACGACAAAGATCGGCGGGATTTTCGTTCCCCTGAACTTCAACCTTACCAATTCCGAAGTTGGATACATTCTCACTCACTCAGACGCAAAGTTCCTCTTCCATGACGAGATGGTCGCTGACCTCAGCGAACTGAACCTTCCTCAAGGCATGCGTCGTTCAATCAACGAATTGGACGGTGATACCGGCGACGCTGCGACTGCACCTGCCGCCACAGTCGATTCCGGCGACGATCTTCTGATCGCCTACACATCCGGCTCTACTGGATTTCCGAAAGCCGTCGTACTCAGCAACCAGGCGCAGCTGAACGCGGCCGCGTCGTTCAAGGAACTGTTCGCGCTCAGCGCTGAAGACACGACTGTTCTTGGAGCCCCGCTAGGCTTCCTCCTCGGGCTTTCGACGATTACGACGGTGTCTCTGTTGGCGGGCGCGCGGGTGATCGTGAATCGGCGATTCCACCCTGGGGAAATTCTGGAGGCATTGGTCAGGGACAATGCCACTATCTTCCATGGTGTACCTACAATGTTCTCGATGATGCTCGAGTATTCCGAGCAGCAGAACGCGAATTACGATCTGTCGAAGATGCGGGCGCTTATCTGCTCTGGATCACCATTGCTGGACGAGCTCCGCCAGCGCTTTGCACGCCGTTTCGGCAAAGAACTCCAGGATTACTTTGGTATGACCGAATCGTACCCCGTCTTCGGCCGTTATGCTTCCGATCCGGTCGATCCTCCAAACGGGTCTGTAGGGAAGGTGGTACCGGGCGCAGCGCTGCGCGTGCTTAACAGTGAAGGCAACGATTGCCGCAATGGTACCCACGGCGAATTGCTGATCAAAGCACCGTCGATGGTGAAACGGTATCACAAAGATCCCGAACTGACCGCAGCTTCCTACTTGGATGGATGGTTCAAAACGGGTGATATCGGTTACAAAGACGATCAGGGCTATGTTTACATCACCGGACGTATCAAGGACCTGATCCGCCGGGGTGGCGCAAACGTAGCTCCCGTTGAGATCGAAAATGTCTTGCTAAGACATCCAGAAGTACAGGACGCAGCGGTAATTGGCGTACCGGACCGGATTTTTGCCGAAGTTCCAGTAGCGTACGTGGTTAGGAAAAACGGTTCAGTTCTGACCCGCGAAGCACTCGTTTCGTTCGCATCCGAGAGCTTGGCGAAGTTCAAACTTCCGGCCAATGTGTATTTCGAGACTGAGCTCCCCCTTGGTAAGACCGGAAAGATCGACAAGAAGGCTCTCCGTTCGAGGTGGGACGCGTTGGCAGCCACGTCACCGCAATAAACAAAGAAACGGGCCCGCATTCGAATGCGAGCGCTTCTTTGTGAGCAGGTCAGCCCGGAACCATAGTCACATCCGGTTAGCGCGGAGCGCGGGCGCAGGAACGAAAAAGAGATTTCACCTTTTGGTAAAACTCGGCAGCCACGCCGATACTCTGTCCGCCCGCGGTAGCCGGGCTCAACGCCTTTCCCTTGGGCTTGGCCGCGATACGCAATCCATCCGGCGCCTCCGGATAGAAAAAGCTCCCGCACCCTCCGAAGGAGATTGTAAACGTCTTTTCGTGATCCTCTCTGTCGGTATCCATTTCCGATTCTCCTTTTCGCTTGGGACCTGACGTTTAAAGTGTTGCGACCTTGTCAAACCAAGGCGCGGTCGCTTCAATTGCTGCCGACAGACGCAGTAGTCTGCTCTCATGACCGAACGGAGCAATCAGCTGGACGCCAATGGGCAACCCCTCGGACGACCAGTGAAGAGGCAGGCTAGCGGCCGGCTGTCCTGATGCGTTGATAATTGCCGTGAATGTGGCGTATCGGCTTATGTTGCGTCTAAACGTATGGAAGTCATCCTGGGTACTGATGGTTCCGAGTTTTGCGGGCGGCTGCATCAGCGTCGGAGTCAGGATGAAGTCATAGTCCGCGATGTAAGTCTCCAGTTGGCGGCCAATAGTATGAAACCGTGTGATGGCGAGCGCATAGGCTTCCGCGCTGAGACCGGCACCAAACCTGTAAGCGTCCAGCAACGCAGGCTCCAATTTCTGCTCCCAGCCGGACCCGGGATCGTTGCGAACCTTGCCGTTTACCGAAAGCGTCACGTTCGCCGCCATCACGCTGATCTGCGCTTCGACAAACTTCGAGAACTGAATCTGCGGAAGGGCTGCGTCGACGACCTCGTGGCCAAGAGATTCGATGACCCGGGTCGCCTTGTCGACTGCTTCAAAGCACTCGGTATGTATCGGAATGTCGTCGAAGCCAACATTCCATCTCGCGATTCTCAGTGGCTTTTCGAAGGGCTTGTGCAGTTGGAAAAGGTATGAACCTTCCTTAGGGGGCGACGCATAGGGTGCGCCGATTTCCATTCCCGCTACACCGTCAAGCACCGCCGCGGTGTCACGCACTGAACGGGTGAGGACACCATCCGTTGCCAGGCCGCCCCAACCTTCCCCGCGTGCCGGGCCCGTTGGTATAAGTCCGCGAGATGGTTTCAGCCCGTAGATTCCGCAGCATGAAGCCGGAATGCGTATCGAGCCGCCACCGTCGCTTCCATGCGCGATGGGAAGAACTCCGGCGGCAACCGCCGCGGCTGCGCCGCCGCTGGAGCCGCCGCTCGAGTGCGCGAGGTTCCACGGGTTTCTTGTGGGTCCACCATTTTGCACCGCTTCGGTCGTGGGAGCCATACTGAATTCCGGAACGGTTGTCCGCCCGAAAGGAATGAATCCGTCCTCGATAAAGCGCTCGGTCAGCGTGGAATAGAAGTTGATTTTGAGGTCGGCGAAAAGTCTGGAGCCGAAAGAGTTCGGCAGATCAGGATAGGCCAGCCCGGAATCCTTGAGCAACAACGGAAGCGCGCCGAATTGGCCTCTGAGCGTAGACCGTCTTGCGCGCTCACGGGCCTGTTCATAGGCTGTGTAACTCAGAATGTTGAGCTTCCGGTTCGCCTCTTCGCCGCATTCAATTGCGCAATCCATCAGCTCCAGTGGAGTGAGGTGCCGATCTCGGAGTAGCTCGCTCAGTGCAAGACCGTCGTGCTTGCGATACTCGCTCTTGTTCATCTGCGTCCCTGTTTGTCGAGGCAGCCGCTCAGGCTACGGAAAGCGCATCTTCGGCGCGGGTCTTGAGAGCCTTCTTGTCGACCTTCCCCGTCTTGCCCTGCGGCAGCTCTGTTTCAATGTAGATCGTGCGAGGAACCTTG
Organism: Rhizobium sp. 2YAF20; assembly: GCF_052114685.1. NCBI lineage: Bacteria > Pseudomonadati > Pseudomonadota > Alphaproteobacteria > Hyphomicrobiales > Rhizobiaceae > Rhizobium > Rhizobium sp. 2YAF20. Next base: position 55,391 of record NZ_JBFRFF010000034.1, read on the forward strand.
AAATCGGACAGTCTGTGTTCAAGAAAGAGGATGAGTTCCTCGGCAGTCGCGTTTACACCGGGGCGCAACACTACAAACGCGATGGGAACCTCTCCGAAAATCCTGTCCGCGATACCGATGACAGCAGCATCCTGAACTGCCGGGTGCATGACGATCGTCCTCTCGACTTCCGCAGGCGAGATGTTGTGGCCGCCCCGTATGATAATGTCCTTGATACGGCCTTCGATAAAGAAAAACCCGTCAGCATCGCGGCTCACCAGGTCTCCTGTCCGGAACATCCCCTCGTTCAGGGCGGCACGCGTCAATGCCTCGTCCTTTGCGTAGCGCTTCAGGGTAGCGGCTCCACGAACAAGCGCCTCTCCAGGCTCGCCGATTCCACATTCAGTTCCATCCGGACGCTGAATCCTGATCGTCGCCCCGGGAGCGGCTTTCCCGATCGCTCCCGCCGGCAATGGCGCCGGGTCGTCGTAGTACCTTCCGAATACTGGGGCCACTTCGGTGAGCGCATAGTAGTTCTGGAGCGGTTTGTGAAAGCGCGCCACGAACCTCGACCCAACTTCTTCTGGAAGGGGTGCGCCGGAGCAAATGAGCAGGCGCAGGCGCGAGAGGTCGAACGTCAGATCGCGCTGCTCGCAATACTCCATCATCATGGAATACATCGTCGGAACGCCGTGATAGATTGTGATATGGTGGTCGATAAACGCCTCGAGCACCTCGCGGGGATGGAAGCGGCGAAGGATCACGACCTTGCCGCCCGCTTGCAGCGCGGTTGCCGCTGCGGTGGAGAATCCAAACAGATAGCCGAGCGGCAATGCCACCAAGGTGGTGTCCCGGGATGAAACCCCCCACATACGCGCAAGGGACACCGCTACATTTACCTGTGAACGCTGACTGAGAACCACGCCTTTCGGATTGCCGGTCGTGCCCGAAGAATAGGTGACGACGAAATCATCGTCGAGATCGATCAACTCTCCCGTGTCGCCACTGTCGCTGGAGACGCCTTGGAGATATGAAATCGGCAGGAGTTTGTCGGCGGCGATCGCGGATCTGGCGGTCTGCTCGACGTGTTCATCAAAGAACAGCACTTTCGCTTCGCTGTGCTGGAAGGTATATCCGACCTCGTCAGCCGTCAGATTAGGGTTTATCGGAACGAAGATGGAGCCCGTCTTGGAAGCCGCGTAGTAGCAGTGCATGTGCTCGGGATGGTTTTGGCCGTAGAGAGCGAAGACGTCGCCCTTGCCAATGCCAAGCGACCTAAGAGTACCGATAACGCGCTCGATCCGGAGCATCAGCTCCGCATAGGTCAGGCGATCATGGCCGTATACCAGGGCAACCTTATCCAGTCGCGGAACCGCGGCGGCCAACAGTGCGCTGTAAACGGACGAATGCTCAGTTTGGGCTTTTTCCATTATTCAGTCCTTCGTATCGGCCTTCGAGCCGTTGTCCCCAAAACACCCGAGTACCCCTGCCCGGTCGGAAGCCGCCTCGGCCGCACGTCGGAAGGACACGTTCGCGGCGCGCATATGATCAATTAGCCGTCCCAGCATCTCGATCCGGGGGCCACGGCCGATTATCTGGGGATGCATCGTTAGAGTGAAGACGCCGTCGCCGAGAGAATGGCAGAAATCAAACTCTTGCTTCCAGAGTTCGTGGACTTCGTTCGGCGTGCGGAGTCCGAGATACATAGGCTTGTTCAGGAAGACGAAGTGCGGGAAATCGTCGAGCTCCCACGCAACCGGAAGCTCAACCACGTTGCTCGCCACGCCGCGCTCGTAATGGTCCTCGTCGGCCGAATATCCCTTTCGAGCTCTGTAAGGACGATAGTCATCCGCCATCATACTGGAATCATACAGGATTCCATGTTCTTCAAGAATTTCGATCGAATAAGGGCTCAAATCCCAAGCGGGTGATCTGTATCCCTTGGGCTCAAAATCATTTCCAAGTACAGAGCGCATTTTTTGGATCGAGCGATGCAGAAGGTCTGCTTCCTGCTCCCGCGTCAGACCGACGGGGGTCTCATGACAATAGCCATGGAGTGCGATTTCGTGGCCGTCTTCTTTTATCCGTTGGACGACATCCGGAAAAGCGCCCGCGCTATGCGCCGGCACGAAAAAGGTAGCGTGGACCTCTTTGGCGGATAGAAGGTCCAGCACCCGCGGCAGACCAACCAGCGCCCCGAACTCACCTCGAGACAGCGGCGTTGCCGTTGTCTGTTTCATCGTGCTTATCCAGAGTGATACCGCGTCGAAATCGAATGTGAGGCAAACTGTGGTCATTGCAAAAACCTCGCAGCCAAAAAAGAACTGGACAGCAAAAATGTACCGGTGCGTATAGCTATGTGCATACGCGTATGCTTATCGGTGCAGTGTCCAGATTGCAAGCCTTACATGCTCACTAGTCTCGTTTACATTCTTTTTGGTATGCTGTAAATCCGTTTTGGTATTTTCTAAGGAGGCGGAAATGACGACATATCGGATTGCAGTTATACCGGGTGATGGCATTGGCAAAGACGTAGTCGAGGCAGCCTTGATTCCCGTGCGAGCAGCGGCCTCCAAGCATGGTATTCACCTCATCGAAACGACATTCGACTGGAGTTGCGACACCTATCTACAGACGGGGAAAATGATGCCGGATGATGGTATCGAGTCCCTCCGAAAGTTCGATTCCATTCTTCTGGGAGCGGTCGGGTGGCCGGAACGCGTTCCCGACAGCGTTTCCCTTCACGGCCTGCTTCTACCGATCCGCAAGCAGTTCGATCTCTTTGTGAACATGCGGCCACACCGAGTGCTCCCCGGGATCGCCAGTCCGTTGGTGAAGAGCGACTTCGACATTCTATGCATCCGAGAGAATACTGAGGGCGAATATTCCGGGGCCGGCGGCCGTATTCATGTCGGCACCCCACACGAGGTGGCCACGGAGACGTCCATTTTCACGCGTCGATCCGTTGAGCGAATTATACGCTATGGGTTTGAGCAGGCGCGTCGCCGACGTGGAAGGCTGGCATCGGTGACGAAATCGAACGCCCAAAAATACTCAATGGTATTCTGGGACGAGGTGACCGAAGAGTTGTCAGCTGAGTACCCAGATATCGAGGTCAAGCGCTACCACGTGGATGCGATAGCGGCGCGGATGATCACCCATCCAGAGACACTCGACGTCGTCGTGGCTTCAAACCTTTTCGGGGACATCTTGACGGATATCGGCGCTGCGATCCAAGGCGGACTTGGGTTTGCCGCATCGGCGAATTTAAATCCCGCTGGCGGCGTGCCGTCGATGTTCGAACCCGTTCACGGATCCGCGCCGGACATTGCCGGACGCGGGATTGCTAATCCGATAGCCACTATCTGGTGTGGCGCGTTAATGCTGGAGCACCTCGGAGAGACCGCGGCAGCGGAGAATCTGATGAGCGCGATTTCCCGAGTGACTCCAAAAACACAGCTTCTAACGCCAGACTGCGGAGGCTCTGCGAAAACACTCGCCTTGGCCCATCGAATTGCGGATCATCTCTGACTTAAAGTGTGCTGGCATGCCGCTCTCGCCACATGCCAGTGCTCTTTTCAGGGAACGCCTGCGATCACTTCGATTTCCGCGAAAAGTTTCGAATCGTAGAGGCCCGCCTGGACCATCACGCTCGCGGGCGGGCAATCGGAATTGTAGTAACGCGCGCGAACTGCCTTGATGGTCTTGAGGAGTTCAGGATCGAACTCACGGACAAAGCAAGTCGTGCGGGCGACGTGCTCAAAGCCTAGCCCTGCCTGCGTCAGAGTGCGCTTGAGGCCCTCGAACATTGCAACGATCTGATCTTCCATTGAGGTCGTGATCGGTTCACCGGAAGCGTCAAGGCCACAATGCCCGCCACTGACGAAAAACCCACCTCCCCTAATTACCATGCCCTGAGAAAGACCCGGCCACGTGGCATCCGGTGGGTTCACTGCCTTCAGCATTATTTTCTCCTTTATGTTGGACGTTGGTCCGACCCCAATCGGCCAAAACATACTGATACCGACATAGCACGTACGTGAAAGTACCCAAAAAGGCAATTGCCATATTTAGCCAGCCGGCATGTAGAAATTTTGAGCAGATGCACGCATATACTATTGAGTATGTCTTTTTGATTGTCTAGTATGCATTGCGGATTGGAGCCACGGTCTCAGCACACCGTTCGGTTAAGCGGGGCCTTGAGACGCCTCGTGAACCTCAATCCGTAATGACAACCATTTGAGATTGGAGATCGCATGGCAAAGGGGACATCGTCACACTGGGTGACAGGGGTCAGCGAGATTTCGGCCGAGGAAATCTACATCCGCGGATACGCTATGAGCGACCTCGTGGGACTGGTTCCGTTTCCCGGCATCGCCTACTTGCTCATTAGGGGAGACCTTCCTACTCCCGGCCAGGCGCGAATGATGGACGTTATCCTTTCTTCGATCCTCGATTACGGTTTGCAGAAGTCCGGGACGGTCGCGGCGCGCGCAGTTGTCTCGGTAAATCCGGTCATGACCGCCGGACTCGGTGCAGGCGTGCTCGCCGCAGGTGAGCACGCCCTCTCCCCCGAGGACACGGGGCGGTTCATTAGCGAGACCTTTGCCCATTGGAAAGCAAGCGGCAAGACGATGGACCAGGCTGCCGATGAGCTAGTCGGAGAATTGCGTGCAGCCAAGCGCCGTGTTCCTGGCTTCGGGCATCAAGTTTTTCGCTATGTCGATCCGCGGTCTGCGAAGCTCAAGAAGCTCGCCCAGGAGCAACACGTGTGGGGCGAGGCCAATGAATGGTACGAAGCCGTGCACCGTGCATTTCAAAAGGCCAGCGACAAACCAGAACTCGTTCTAAACGACGTTGGAATGCTTGCTTCCATCATGGTGCAGATGGGCTTCACCCCATCGGAAATGTGCGGATTGGCAATCACATCGACGCTTCCCGGTTTGATTGCGCACATCTCCGAAGAGCTGCAGTCGGGGGTGCGGAATCGAATGGTCCCTGATTCTCACACCGAATACGAGACAGCACGCCGGGAATTGGGGCCGGCACTTCGCAAGGCGGGCTGGTGAATGGTCAGCAGCGAGGTTTCGGTCAGGTTTACACACCGCTCGCTTGACAGTACGAACCTGCTAGTAGAAAATGCATTCTCATGAGTATGTCATTTGGCCTGGGATGCGATGAAGCGTTTAAACCGCGCCTCGGCTTACAAGGAGAAAAGTGAATGGACGTCAAGACCGATCATCCGACGCTCGCCGTCGGGAAGAACGCGATGTTTTTTGAGGAATTTAAGGTCGGCCAGGAATGGATTACTCCCCGGCGTACGATCACGGAAACCGACATTGTGATGTTCGCCGCACTCACAGGCGATCATAATCCGGTTCACACCGACGAAATCTTTGCTCAATCAACGCCGTTCGGCGCTCGCATCCTGCATGGGCCTGCGGTCTTTGCGATCACCACCGGCCTCGAGTTCCGCCTCGGACTCAAGGAAGGAACCGCGATCGCGTTTCTCGGAATGACCTGGGATCTCAAAGCCCCGGTAAAAATGGGTGACACCATTCATGTCTACCAGCGAGTCGAGGAGGTGCGTCTTACGTCCAATCCTGCTCGCGGAATCGTAAACTTCTGGCTGGAAGTCCGTAACCAGAAAGGCGAGGTATGTCAGCAGGGTACGTGGAAGGTAATGTTCCACACGCGCGACGCTGGCTGAATAATTCCGGGCGGTTCAGCGCCCTCGGCCATCGGGGTAGACCCTTAGCTTGCCCTGAATTTGACTTCCATCGTAGGAGCGTTGTCGTGGCAATGGAAATCGTTGTTCTCATAAAAAAAGTCCCGGATCCGAACCTGCCAGAGCATCTGGTTTCGATCTCTGATTCCCAGGAGGAGATCGTACTTCACGCTTCGGCGCAGTATTCGATCAACCTCTACGACTTGAACGCAGCCGAAGCCGCAATCGCTTTGAAAGAGACGAGCGGCGGCACAGTCACCGTCGTGACCGCTGATGACGCTTCGGCGGACCAGTATCTCCGCCGCGTTCTGGCGATGGGCGCTGACCGTGCGATCAGGGTCGAATTAAGCCCAGCTTTCCGCCGTGATTCCTTTCAAACGGCGCGGGCGATAGTCACGGCAATCAAGCAGTCGACCAACCCATCGGTGGTCATCGCCGGGCGTCAGTCTTCGGACACCGACGCCGGATATGTTCCTTTCCTCGTCGCTTACGGACTTGGCGCATCGGTGATTTCGCCTGTGGTGTCCATCAGTAAGGTCGGTGAAAACGCGATTACGGTTGGCAAACTCGCAGACGCGAGCGTCGATGAATACGAACTCAAGTTTCCGGCGATGGTTATTGTCTCAAACGAGATCAACAAGCCCAGAACTCCTGGCCTGAAAGGTGTCATGGCTGCAAAGAAGGCCGCGATCGAGGTGGTCCTTGCTGTCGAGCAAGGTGTCTCATCCATCAAACCCAAATTCGCGCCGAAGAAGGGGCAAAGGGCTGTCCAAGCAACCCAGTTCGTTGAAGGTAGTGATGACGACAAGGCGGCAGTCCTGCTCGCCGCTCTGGGGAAGTAAGGAAGTCGATATGAAAAACGCTCTCTTTGTTCTCCATTGGACGGCTGAAACGAGGAACTCGGAACATGCCACTTTGGCTGCTCTCGCCGAGAAGCTAACCAAGGCTGGCTACGCGTCCGATTTGGTTCTGTTGACGGCATGGGGAGAAAGCGACGTCAAGGTCCCCTACGGCGGTGCATATCGTAATATTACCACTGTCTCGCCAAGCAAGCCTGTTGGCGATGGTGCCGATTTCCTTTTAGGTATCGCATCGAAGGCCGCAGCCGATGTGGGCGCTTCGCTCGTAATCGGATTTGGAACACTCGCCAACCGCAACTGGGCACCACAGTTAGCGGCGGCGCTGGAAGCTGAGTTCGTGACCGCATGCGAAACACTGAACGTCGAGGGAGACGCAATAAACGTCGGCGCTCCTGCCATGGGCGGCTTGGTTTCGAAGAACTTGGTTATCGGCGATCGCGCTTCAGTGCTACTGTACAGCGGCGACGCGTTAAGCGCACCGAATGCCTCCGAAGTGAACGTTTCGGCATTGGCCACTGAGGTCGAGGAGGGCACCGTGCGCTTTGTGGGTTCCGAAGCACTCCCAGACAGCGGTGGTTTGCCATTGCGCGGAGCCGGGAAAGTCGTATCGGGAGGCCTCGGTGTGGGCTCGGGCGACAAATGGCGCATCATCGACGAATTCGCTGCGAAGGTCGGGGCAGCTGTCGGCGCAAGCCGTGCCGCAGTTGAAATGGGATGGGTTCCTTCCTCCCGCCAGGTTGGTTTCAGCGGACAGAAGGTAAGTCCGGATGTCTATGTCGCGGTCGGTATCTCCGGTGCTGTCCATCACTTGGCTGGCATAGGAGGAGCAAAGAAAATCGTGGCCATCAACAAGGACGCGGAAGCCGCAATCTTCAAAGTTGCGGATATCGGCATCGTTGGCGACTACGAGCAGATCTTGACCGCGGCAATTCGTAAGCTGGGATAACAACGATACGCCACGTTGCGTTGGTGCCGTGGCGCTGACAGGGTCGGGTCGATGTCCAAAGCCGTTCCGGCGCTCGCTGAATTGAGGGAACAAACAAAATGAGCGGCAAACGTGTTACTGTGGTGGGAGCTAGCGGGCTTGGTTGCGAATTCGCATTGGCTGCGCAGGCAGCGGGTTTTGAAGTCACTCTTGTTGACGAACATCCTCAGACTCTCAAAAATATGTCCTTCGACGCCCCCTACTTTTACGGGTCGGGTCTGCCCGCCTCATTGAGCGACGAAACGGCGGTCTTCGACAACGTGCTGAGTTCAAATGAGCAGCTGCTCGAGTGCGTCGAAAATGAAGTCGACGTGAAAATCGGTGTCGTCGCGTGGGGAGCGTTTCAGAACTCCGCCAACTCACTTCATATTGGAACTCCGAAAATTGGTCTTGTTTCTCGCGAAGGAAACGAATTGGTCGAGTACGACCACCTCGTTCTTGCAACAGGCTCCCGCGACTTCGTTCCTTCGTTTAAGGGATGGGATTTGCCCGGGGTACTGGGCGGCAAGGCTGGCCAGAAGCTTCTCGGCGCGTATCAATGTTTCAGCGGAACGAACTGTCTCATCCTCGGCACCACTACGCTTGCGGTCGATTTCGCCAAGGCGGCGCTCACACGCGGTATTTCCATCGCAGGGTTTGTCGAGCCGTCCCTGGAGTTCAAAGCGGGCGCTGATGATCTCCAATGGGCGGCGGCGCAGAACATCCCGGTGTTCTATGACAGCGTAATTCTGAAGGCCGATGGCACCGATAAGGTGTCTTCCGCAACGATCACGTTGCTGGATGGCTCCCAGGCCCGCGATATAGCTTGCGATACGGTCTGCGTCGCAATTGCCGTCCTGCCTAATATCGAACTCCCGGCAGCCATGGGCTGTTCGTTGAAGTTTTCGGAGGAGTTGCCCGCTTGGACACCATCTCTGGATGACCATTCGCAGACATCTCTGCCGGGAGTCTATTGGCTTTCCGAGTTTAGTGATGGCGGAAATCAGGTACCGCGCATTCTTTCAGCGATCAGCGGTGAGACGGGGAATGCTGGCGTAATACTCTCCTCGAGAGAAAGCGCAACCGAACAGGCTGACTACATCGGCCTCTGGGTTCAGAAGCTCAACGAGCTGGGCGGAACCGACGTAGTACTTTGCCAATGTGAAAGTGTCACGCGCGGAGAATTCCTCGATCTCCAGCCACCACGTTATCTAGGAGCGGGACTGCGAGCGCCTCATGTCGCGGTTACCGGAGGCGAAACGGGCCCCAAAATCAACCAAGATATGACAAAGAGGATGACCCGCGTCGGGATGGGTCACTGCCAAGGCAAGAGATGCCGCGATGAAGCTGCAATTCTGCTCTCACAGCGCTACGGCGTGCCCTTGAGGGACATCAAGCCTAGCAGCTATCGCTTCCCGGTGCGCCCGATTGACATGTCGCTAATCGCCGCCGAGGACGATGACTACGATACGCGAGAGAAGTGGCCTCACTGGATGCATGAAGAGATTGTCCCCGAGAGCGGCTCGGGCGGCAAGAGGTAAAAGATATGAATAATTACGATGTGATCGTCGTCGGTTCGGGCCTACTCGGCTTGTCGACTGCATACAACGCTCAAAAGGCTGGCGCACGGGTTCTCGTTATTGACCGTGGACCGGTCGCCTACGAAGCTTCGTCGCGCGCCACCGGATATCTTAGCCTGCGCGCCGATGACCCGGACGAAGCACCGTTGGCCCAGATGGCAGAGAAGCTGTGGGACAATCTTGACGAGGAGCTTGGCTATCCTACCGAGTGGACCCAGAAGGGACGCCTCTGGGTGGCGTTTTCGGACAAGCAGGTGGAAGAGCTGCACGAAACACTCAAGGCTTTCAAGCGAGCCGATTTCGGCTTCGAAATCATCGATGCGGATGCTTGCCGTAAACTGATCCCCATCCTCTCGAACGAGACGCGAGCAGGGCTCTACACGCCTCGATCGGGTCACGCCAATCCTCAACGCGTCTCGCAGGCATACGGGTGGGCTTTCCAGGACGTTGGCGGAACGATTATCGAAAACAATCCAGTTTACTACGTGCTTGAGGAAGCTGGAAAGGTTAAAGGCGTAAGGGCCTCAACTGGGGATATCTACGCCGACCGCGTCGTACTCTGTGCGGCCGGCTATAATGCTAAACTGCTGCATCCTTTCGGCGTCGAGTTTCCCGTCGCAACGGTTCGCCTTGAAGCTCTGGTCACGACGCCCCTACCCCCCATGTACGACGTTGGCTTCATCGGGCTCAACGGGCTTTCCATTCGTCAGACAAAGCGCGGAAATCTCCATGCTAATGGTGGGCCGCACGAATGGGTTGACGTTGACGCCGACCAAGAACCTGCAAAGCCGAATACGCCGATCGTAAGAAATTTGGTGCGTCGCATGATCGAGGCATTTCCGGTTGCGGCCGGCGCTCAGCTATTGAGAACGTGGGCGGGTGTTCTTGACATCACTAAAGATCAGAAATCGATCATCCACAAGTTCGACCATCCCGAGGGTCTTCTGGTTGCGGCGGGAGCGGGGCACGGCTTCGGCATGGCTCCGGCTGTGGGAATTGCCATGGCAGAGCTGGCGCTCAAGGGCAAGACCGAAGCTCCAGTGGAAAGACTGAGTCTTGATCGATTTGCATCTCTTTCTCCGAACTGGAAGGTAGAGAAGCAGTGGAATCCTGGCGCTTACAACACCTGACCGTGAATCCGCTTTGCGGTTTTGGCAATGAATACAAGGTTTTGCGCGCTTTGGCGCAATGCCTTGAGCCCTTAGGGAATGTTACTAGTCTTGTATTTCGGAAATTTATACCGTAAAGCACGAAAACATACTCAGAAAGGTGCCGCATGGATATGGAAGCGCAACGAGAGACTTTGAAGCCAAACATTCGAGGTCGGATCAAGCAGCAGAAGACCGAATTGATCCAGGAAGAGATTCTTGACGCGGCATCTCGCTTGATAGCCGCTCGGGGCTTCAGGGCGGTTACTGTAGACGATATCAGCGCCGAAATGGGCTTCACAAAGTCGATTGTCTACTACTACATGAAAAACAAGAACGAGATCCTCTGGAGGATTTTCGAGAAGATCGTCGAAACCTACGCGAATGGCCTGGAAGAAGCGCTGAGCCCAGGTGGATCCCCGACGGAGGTTCTCGCACGTATCGTTAAAATGCACGCCCTAAACGTGATGATGCATCAAGAATGGTCGATGATTTACAATCGCGATGAGAACGAGCTGACCGAAGAGCAGCGCAGCAGCGTCACCGCGAACCGCCGGCAGTACAATAAGCAAATTCAGGATTTGTATGCGGCCGGTATCAAGGCGGGTGAGTTCCGCGACGGCGATCCTTTTCTGGCAGTTTGCTGCTTGATTGGGGCTTGCAACTGGCCCTACACCTGGTTCCGTCGGTCGTCCTCAAAATATAGTGCCGAGGATGTGGCATCCGCATTTGCCGACCAGCTCATTCAAGGCGTCGCAAAGGCTGCGTGAGGAGGTCACCCTACTTGGTGCCTTTCCTCTACTCCACGAACACTACGTTTTCAGACAAGTCTGCACGGCCCATCCTGAAGCTGTTTGCTGCGTGCTCCTGGATTTCGTAACCGAACGACACGCCGCACACCACGCGAAGGTCGGGCGCGATTGGCGCGTATTTGCGGATGATTTCGGCGTAGTGGGCAATCGCCCCCTGCGGTACAGTTGCAATGTCCAGGGACTGAGCACCAAGCAAAAAATGCCCCAAATATATGCCCGCATCGAAAAGGCCTCGCTCTGCAAGACCCTCGTGTGCGGTGATGATCGCCAAGTGAGGCGCACCGAAAAATCGGAAGTTTTCCAAGGCTTGGCGTCCGGAACCTTCGCGGTCTCCGCGCTGCACGCCAACCGCGTTATATAGCGCCCAGCCACACTCTCGACGCCGGTCTTGGAACACGCCAGTGTAAGTTGCGATCGGCGGTATATCGGAAGTGCGCTCGCCTCCTGTGGCCGCTGCGTCATACATCTCAGCTCTCAAACCTTCGAGGGCTGTACCGCTCAGGATAAAAATGCTCGCCGGCTGAGTATTGCAATCCGAGGGAGACCTACGCGCGATCTCAAGTACGCGTTCAATGTCGTCTCGTGACACAGGGCGGGCATCAAACGCGCGACACGAATAGCGCGCCTTCGCAAGGGAAAGGAGGGTGTCGTAGAGTGGATGTTCTCTGGAAGTCATGCGCCAGTCCATTCGTGAAACCTTGTTTCGAACCAATAAGACTTCGGACTCGTCGTCCGAGGTTGTACTCTCATGACGCACAATCGAGAAGAAGTGCTCACGTTCACGATCACCCCGGCGAAGCCCGCATGTCATTCAACGAGGACATCCAGGGCGAATACGCAATGTAGCAGGCTTCGACCTACTTACTGTCCCCGATCGCTGCGATTGCGCTCAGATCCGGCGCTACATAATCTATTGGGCTTCCGGCCCTGGAACGTAATAAGCGATATCCAAGCGATGCTCTCGCTTTGGATTGTACGATTTCGCCCGCTCTGATGAGGCATTGGACAGTCTCCAGGTCGCCGCCCGATCACAGTCTAAGACGCGTCGGCGTCGGCAGAAACCAGGCTCATCAAACACAATCGGCGACCCGCATCGCCTACGCGTCCGGATCGCTGGTCAAATCCATATTCCGCCCGTTGGTCGACGGGGATCCACCCAATATTCTGCCGCGGGTTAGGTCGCCCACATCCACGCCGGTGAATGGCTCGGTCTTCACTGCTGTAAGCCCAATCGAATCTCGATCTGCTGACAAGCATCGACACAGCTTTACGCATTCTTAGGCGTGGGGCCAGTGTTTACCCGGCGGGCTGCGCCAATAATGTCGTAGTCAACTTTCAAGCGATTCATGGTTTTACTTCTGAAGCCTTGTTGCATGCGTCATGCACATTGCGACCTTGGCTTAGAGTGCAGTCCAAGCCAAGGCGTTCTATGGGTTAAGGCGGTCGATTACTGAATCGTCCACCCAGCGTCGATAACGAGGGAGTGACCTGCCATATAACCGGCGTACGGCGAGGCAGCAAACATGATTGCGTTCGCGATATCCAATGGTACGCCCTTCCGGCCAGCCGGGACGCGCTTGAGGGCATCAGGGTTGACTCCAGCGCCGCGTGCCATGTTTGGTGCGTCGTCCCCGAGGATGCGGGCCGAATTGCCTCGCATATCGGTCTGTATCATGCCGGGGCAGACGGCATTGATCCAGACACCAGTCTTGGTCAGCTCGACCGCCATCTGACGGGTGAGGCCAATTACGCCGAACTTGGAGGCCGTGTAGGCAAGGCCGTCGGCTCCGCCGATGATGCCGCCAACCGATGCCACGTTCACGATACGACCTTCGCCGCGGGCAACCATGCCCTTGACGACGGCGCGGCAGAAATAGAACGTGCCCCGGAGGTTAGTGTTGATCACACGCTCCCACAGCGCATTCGAGGTTTCCTGAACGCCTGCAAAACCATCAAAAATCGAGGCGTTGTTTACAAGCACGTCGATTCGACCGTGCTTAGCGATGACCTTGGAAACCACGTTGTCAATCGAGCTCTCCTGCTGCACGTCAGTCTGGATGAAGTCGATGGTCAAGCCTTCGGAAGCGAGCGACTGAACGACCTCGGTCGCCTTGTCTTCAAGATAGCCTGCCAAGGTAACATCAGCCCCTGCGCGCGCGAAAGCTTCGACGGTAGCCCGCCCAATCCCGGTCTCACCACCAGTGATAACGACAACTTTTCCCTTAAAGTCGAACATGCGTAAGTCCCTTCAGCTTCAGTTAAATGCTTTCGGTCCGCACAGGCACAGACCAAATAACGAGCTCTATGCGACGGAAAAACTCCGCGATAAGCAAATGACTTCGCGTTCACAATCACATACTCATCCGTACATTACAGTACTATTAGGATTGTGCAACAGCGCCATTGGGATAAGCTGAAAATTCTTTTGCGCGGGCGCGTACGCACCATTCCTAACGAGATCGGGCACGACGCCTCTTTACAAACATACTCATTATAATGTAAAATGTACGCACTGGTAGCCAAATGATCGTACCAGTATGGCTGCGACGTGTATGACGATACGCGTAAGCTACAAACCGCCGGAGGGTTAAAGTTGCAAACAGAATTGACCAAGACGCTCGGAATTGAACTGCCTATCTTTGCATTCTCACACTGCCGCGACGTAGTTGCAGCTGTGACGAAGGCAGGTGGAATGGGCTCTCTCGGAGCAGCCTGGATGACACCTGAAGAACTTGAGATGTCGCTTGATTGGATTGAGCAGCGTGTCGACGGACGGTTTTTTTCTGTTGACCTGGTATTCCCCGGGACAGGCGGCGAGGACGCGGAAAAGACACCGGACGAGTATCGCAAACTCATTCCCAAGGAACACCTAAACTTCGTGAAGACCCTGCTCGACGATGCCGGAATCGCGGATATATCCGAAGCCGACCGAGACACTTATCTTTCCGAGTATGCTCAGAAGATGGCGATGACGCACAAGAAGAGCCGCGAGCAGCTTGAAATCGTCCTCAGCCGCAAGTCCGTAAACTTTATCGTTGGCGCACTCGGCGTGACGCCGGAGTGGGTGGTCAAGGAGGCTCACGCGAAGGGTGTGAAAGTCGGTGCGCTGGTCGGAAACGGCAAACATGCTGCCAAGCAAAGAGCCGCAGGTGTTGATGTGCTGGTGGCGCAGGGCACGGAAGCTGGCGGAAGCGTCGGCAATATCGCCTCCATGGTCTTGTGGCCGCAGGTTGTTGACGCAGCAGACGGAATCCCCGTCCTCGCGGCGGGCGGGATCACCCGCGGCTCGCATATCCTCGCCGCGCTTGCTCTAGGTTGCCAAGGCGTTTGGATGGGATCGCTCTGGCTGGGAACGGCGGAGAGCGATCTCAGCATCGAGATGCGCGAAAAGCTTTTCGCGGCAGTTTCCGAGGATGCCAGACTTTCGAAGGCGATGACTGGTAAACAGGGCCGGATGCTTTACACGAAATATGTTGACGCTTGGCATCAACCCAACGCGCCTAAGCCGCTGGACTGGCCTATGCAGTCGATCATGAATGGATACCCATTCAAGCGTGCGGAACGCGGCCGCAACCTTGATTACTGGACCTATTCGGTCGGCCAAGCAGTCGGCGACATCAAGCAGCACACGACTGTCAAATCTGAAATCGAGCGTATGCTCAACGAATATGTCGAGGCGCTGGATACGCTGCAAAGTGTGACTTCCTTTTAAGTTAGGCGTCGCCTTCGATTCTGGCGAGGCTCCAAGCCTCGTCGCCATTTCTATTGTCAAGGTAGCAAGCAAGAATGAGCCCCGAACGCGAGAGCATGGAATTCGACGTGGTCATCGTCGGGGCCGGTCCGGCAGGCCTGTCCGCGGCGATCCGGCTGAAGCAGATCAACCCCGATCTGACTGTCGTCGTGCTCGAAAAGGGTGCGGAGGTCGGTGCGCACATTCTCTCCGGCGCCGTCGTCGATCCGATCGGCATCGACCGCCTATTGCCGGGCTGGCGCAATGAGGAGGGGCATCCATTCAAGAGCGAAGTCACGGCCGACCATTTCCTATTTCTCGGCCCTGCGGGTTCGATCCGACTRCCGAAT
This sequence comes from Rhizobium sp. 2YAF20, assembly GCF_052114685.1. Taxonomy (NCBI): domain Bacteria; kingdom Pseudomonadati; phylum Pseudomonadota; class Alphaproteobacteria; order Hyphomicrobiales; family Rhizobiaceae; genus Rhizobium; species Rhizobium sp. 2YAF20. Next base: position 70,542 of record NZ_JBFRFF010000034.1, read on the forward strand.
TTCCTCATGCCGCCATTGATGAACAATCACGGCAATTACATCGTTTCGCTCGGGCTGGTCTGTCGTTGGCTGGCCGAAARGGCCGAAGCGCTTGGCGTCGAAATCTATCCAGGCTTTGCCGCCACCGAGGTGCTCTACAATGACCAGGGTGCGGTCATCGGCGTCGCAACCGGCGACATGGGCGTCGAGAAAAACGGCGAGCCCGGCCCGAATTTCACGCGCGGCATGGAGCTTCTGGGCAAATACGTGCTGATCGGCGAGGGTGTRCGCGGTTCGCTCGCCAAGCAACTGATCGCCAAGTTTGACCTTCAGAAGGATCGCGAGCCGCAGAAATTCGGCATCGGCATCAAGGAACTCTGGGAAGTAAAGCCKGAGAACCACAAGCAGGGTCTCGTGCAGCACTCCTTCGGCTGGCCGCTTGGCATGAAGACCGGCGGCGGGTCGTTCCTCTATCATCTGGAAGACAACCTTGTGGCCGTCGGCTTCGTCGTCCACCTGAACTACAAGAACCCCTACCTCTACCCCTTCGAGGAATTCCAGCGCTTCAAGACCCATCCGTCAATCCGCGCCACCTTCGAAGGTGGCAAGCGCCTGTCCTATGGCGCGCGCGCCATCACCGAGGGCGGRTACCAGTCYGTGCCGAAGCTYTCATTCCCCGGCGGCGCGCTGATYGGCTGTTCCGCCGGCTTCGTCAACGTGCCGCGCATCAAGGGTTCGCACAACGCCGTACTGTCGGGAATGCTSGCCGCCGACAAGATCGCCGCGGCGATCGCTGCCGGTCGAGCCAATGACGAGGTCGTCGAAATCGAGAACGAATGGCGCGCCACCGATATCGGCAAGGATCTGAAGCGCGTGCGCAACGTCAAGCCGCTCTGGTCGAAGTTCGGCACGGCGATCGGCGTGGCGCTCGGCGGGCTCGACATGTGGACCAACACGCTGCTCGG
>NZ_JBFRFF010000035.1:0-69167 GCF_052114685.1 Rhizobium sp. 2YAF20
TTGTGGCCGAGCCCTCCCTCAAATCTGTGTCTTAGAATCTCGCGGACAAGCCGCATATTCAATCTCTCCGCTGGCATCGCGTTCCTTCCTCTCAGCGCACCGAAAGGAGGAGCTTCTCACCAGCAGGAAACCCCGACAAACACCCCAACCAGGGGGCGGCATCATCTCGGAACGAGGGGGCGGTTAATTCTCGGAATTGGGGGGCGGCATCATTTCGGAATCAGGGGGCGGCTTGCCTCGGAATTTGCACCATAGGTGAAAGTGCGCTTGACGCGAATGACGTGATCAAGCCACGCCTTGAGGGTAGAAGGAATGGTGAAGTTGTACATCGCGATGCCGACCACGATGATGTCGGACTGCTCCAACTCCGCGATCAACTCTTCCGCCAGAACGGCGGAGGGGCTTGTCCCCTCCTGCATGGCCAACTGGACGGGAACGAGTTCGGCGCTCAGGTGGGGAAGCGGTTCGGCGGCAAGATCCCGGACCGAAACCTGAGCGTCAGGATGATTTTCTAGAAACGCGGTCAGATAGGATTGAACGAGGACACGGCTTGCGGATTCGGCACCGCGCAAACTGGTCTGGAGAACTAGGGCACGCATTTTTCACCTCATTGAGAGCAATTTCGATTTGGGGAAGGTATTTACCAACTAACCGCTGGACAAGTACGCACCTTTTGGTAAGTTTTAGAGATGAACGAATTATCTGAGAGCGGTGAGCTTACAAGCCCCGGAAATGTGTTTCGCTCGGGCTGTCCAGCCCGCGAGATTCTTGACGTGCTGGCCGAAAAATGGGTCTTGCTCATCCTGCATGCCCTTGCCGCTGGCCCCATGAGGACGGGCGAGCTTCGACGGTGCATAGAGGGGATCTCGGAAAAGATGCTCATTCAGTCGTTGCGAGCTTTGCAGGATCATGGGCTGGTGCAGCGCCAATCCTACGGCGAGGTTCCCCCACGCGTCGATTATCGATTGACCGAAGTCGGACTATCACTCAGCCAAATCGTGAAGATGATGGATGGATGGGTTGAGCAAAACGCCCAACTGTTGATGGCCTCACGACCGGCGAACTGAATAGGCGGACCACCTCTTCTAGGCGCGCCAGTTCAGGCAACCGGGCTCCTTGCCTCTCAGTTCGGATGCCGATTGACGATTTCGCCTCAAATAACCAGGTGCAATTATCACGTCGGTGGAGAGGAGCGCTAAAGCGCCCGCAGCGCCATCTCGATCTGTGCGACAACCGATTCAATCTGTCTATCATCTTCCATTAGCTTCTCGATGGTGTCGGCAAGAAGCTGCTTATCCGTGTCCGTCTGGGCCAGGGTGTGGCCGTTCTGTCTCAGGAAGACGCGCGCCGTCGCCCATGCGGTCCGCTTGTTGCCCTGAAGAAAGCCGTGCGCTTTGCCGATGCCGAAGATAATCTCCCCTGCAAGCGCGGCGAGGCTGGTCATGCTGCCGTAATGGTAGCAATTGATCGCACGCTCAAGGCCAGCAGCGAGCGTGCTGGCGTCACGGACGCCGTGAGGCTCATTGGTCGTGGCAACGGTGCGTTGATTTAAATGGATCACGTCCTCGAGTGAGACCCAGAGGGGCTCATCGGTCACTTTGCGAGTATATCGAAAATAATTCTATCCTCGACGTAGATCTCGTCGAAGAATGCATCGATATCCAGCCTTTCTTTGATCGGCCGAGCCAGCTTGGTCTGAGACTCCGCACGAGGCGCCGAAGCGGCCGCTGTCCTTGTGGTTTCCACAAAGCGTCCGGCAATCGCCTTGGCGTATCCGGCGCCGCCCTTGTTGATTTCACGAAACGCGCCAGCTCGTGCGTCACGCAGAATCTCGCGCCGACCACGTGGGCTTGGCCTCGGTCTCTTGCTGTCTGGTGGTGGGTTGCGGTCCGTCGCCATAAATCATTCCCTAGTCTTCTAGCTATATAGCGCAGAGTTGGCGCAAATGCGAGAGGCGCACCAGAAGCAGAAGCACCCATCGCGTCATCAGACTCGTCTGCAACGATGCGGCGTTCGAACGAGAGCTCATGCTGAGCAGTGCGCGTCGACTGTCAACTGTCTGCATAGGATATCTCGCCGGATTATCAAGTGGGCAGCGCCACTAAATGTGCCCCTCTCACCCAAATCTAACGCTTTTTTACCGGGCTTGGCGCGCTTTATGTCATTTATACTGTTGACATAGTAGTATATAGAGGAAGCTATATAGGTATTTATTTCCGTTACTATTCGTTAGCCATACTCGCCGCTCTAACCATCGATAAGTATAGGTTATCGGAAGTAATATGGTTAGGACTTGACCTATCGACCGTATTGTCGAGCAGGATCCGGAAAATTGACGCAAAGCACTCTCTGCTCGACCACAGATGTAATTACGGGAGAATAGTCATGACGGTTACAGTTAAGGTCGCGGAGGCCAAGACCCGTTTATCCGAGCTTTTGGCGAAAGTCGAAGCCGGCGAAGAGGTCATCATCTCGCGTGGCAACATCCCGGTTGCCCGGCTGTCCCGCTTCCGCCGCGAAAACGACATCGATGCGCTGATCGCCGAGATCAGGGCGCAACGTGCTGGCCGGCAACCCACGACCCAGGAAGAAATTCGTGAGTGGCGCGACGAGGGCCGTCGGTACTGATGTCCTTTATCCTTGACGCATCCATTGCCGCGGCCTGGTTTCTTCCCGACGAACAGCACGATGTTGCCGACCGGCTGATGGCCGATCTGCGATCGACGGTGGCGCTGGTACCGGCCCTGTTCTGGGTCGAAACCCGCAATCTGTTTCTGGTGGCCGAACGGCGCGGGCGACTGCGTCCCGGCGAAGCGCTTCTGCTGATGACGCAATTGCGAGGACTGCCCTTGGAGGACGCCGGATCCGGAGGCGACGGGCTGGTGCTAGACTTGGCGGCCCGCCATACGTTGACAGGCTATGACGCCAGCTACGTCGCGCTGGCGAAAACACAGGGCCTGCCGCTGGCGACAGGCGACCGCAAGATGGCGGCGGCCGCCCGCAGTGAGGCCATAGCCATCGTGGGGCCGCTCGAGCATGAGCATTGATCCTGCCGGCCCAGGCTGATCGCTGCTCAAGCGCGCCGAACAGCTGGACACCATCGCCGCGGTGCTGCCGATCGACCGTCGCGACAAGCTCGCCGAGCTGTTAGCCGACCAGGATGTCGAGACGCTGCGCCATCTCGTCAACGAGGGCATGGGCGAAAACACGCTTCGGGCGCTCACCTCGGATTTCGCCTACCTGCAGGCCTGGTCGCTGGCTGCGAGCGGAAGCCCTCTGCCCTGGCCTGCGCCCGAAGCGCTGCTTCTGAAATTTGTCGCGCATCACCTGTGGGATCCGCACCGCCGCGAGACCGATGCCGAGCACGGCATGCCGGCCGATGTTGACCGAATCCTTAGAGATGGCGGCTTTCTCAGATCGACCGGACCGCACGCGCCGCATACCGTGCGTCGGCGTCTTGCCAACTGGTCGAGGCTGACGAAATGGCGAGGGCTCGAGGGCGCCTTCGCCGTGCCTGCCCTTCAATCGGCGATCCGGTTGGCGGTGCGCGCCGTACCGCGGCAACGCCGTCGCAAGAGCGCCAGAGCAGTGACAGGCGATATCATTGCCAAGCTGCTCGCCACGTGCCGGACGGACAGCTTGCGCGACCTGCGCGACCGAGCCGTCCTGATGGTCGGATTTGCCTCAGGTGGCCGCCGGCGCAGCGAGATTGCGGGTTTGCGCAACGAACAATTGTAGCAGGAAGCACCGGTTATCGGTGAGCATGGAAGCCCCCTCCCCTCTCTCGCCACCCATCTCGGCCGCACCAAGACCAGCGGCACGGATGACGACGAAGTCGTCTATCTCACCGGTCGACCTGTCGATGCGCTGAATGCCGGGCTCACCGCCGCCAAGATTGATACCGGGAGTGTGAAAGCAGGTTGGCCCGGATGAAATGCAGATCTCCACCAGACGCTCCGCGCCTAGTGTGAGGAACGTCACTGTGAATTGAAGCGCCTTGAGGCGTTGGAAGCCGCTGAGAAGCTGGTCATCAGGTCTTACTATGGAATTACCGGAAGACGTCAACCGCGAGTTGACCAGTCGCTAGACCAAATACCGCTCGGTTAACCTTGCCCATAGGGCCGCGCCGACAGTTAGATTTTCGTCAGCGAAATCGTATTTCGCGCTGTGCAGAATGGGCGAATTGACTCCATTGCCGAGGCGCAAGAAGCTGCCGGGCTTGTGCTCCAGAAAATAAGAGAAATCCTCGCTACCCGGAATGAGATGGCAAGTCGAAACCTTGTCCGCGCCAACCAGTTCTCCGGCAACTATGCGGGCGAATTCGGTTTCCTTCACGGAATTGACGACGACCGGATAGCCCCGTTCATAGTCTATGCGGATGCCGGCGCCATAACCGTCTGCGATGGATTCGGTCAATTTGCGGATGCGGGTTTCCAGAAGCTGGCGCACTTGCGGGTCGAACGAGCGGACGCTGAGCAGCAGCGTGGCGGTTTCGGGAATAACGTTCGCCGCTTTGCCGGCATGGATGGCGCCGACGGTCACAACGGCGGTCTGTGTCGGATCGATGCTGCGCGAAACGACCGATTGCAGGCTGACAACCATGGTGCAAGCGACAACGATGGGATCGATGGTCAAGTGCGGGCGGGAGGCGTGGCCACCCTTGCCTGTTATGGTGATCTCGACTGTGTCGGAAGAGGCCATCAGCGGGCCGGATCGGGTCAGTAATGTTCCTTCCGGCGCGCCCGGGTGATTGTGCAGGCCATAAATCGCATCGAAGGGGAAGCGTTCGAACAAGCCGTCACGGATCATCGCCTGGGCGCCGCTGAAGGCGCCTGCCTCTTCCGCCGGCTGGAAGACGAGGTTGACGGTGCCGCTGAAGCGGCGGGTGCGGGCAAGATATTCTGCGGCGCCGAGCAGCATGGTGGTATGGCCGTCGTGGCCGCAAGCGTGCATCTTACCTGGCACGGTGCTGGCATAGTCGCAACCCGTTTGTTCGGTGATCGGCAGCGCATCCATGTCCGCGCGAATGGCGACGCTCTTCTTGCCGGCGCCAACCGTCAGCCGCGCCACCACGCCGTGCCCACCGACGCCGCGTGCGACCTCATACCCCCAGCTTTCAAGCTTCTCCGCCACGAAGCGGGCTGTTTCCGTCTCCTCGAAGGAGAGTTCGGGATGGGCGTGGAGATGGCGACGGATGTCGGTCAGCTCTGACCTCATCGGTTCGAAATCCGAAAGGCGGGCAAAATCGTTGTCGAGGGTCATGGCTATTCCAGTTTTCAGATCAGCGGTGCAGGACCGGGGAGGCCAGGGGAGGAGGTGGCCGTGCTAGATGAAGCGGGACAGGAAGCTGCGGGTGCGGGGATGCTGCGGATTGCCGATGACCTCGTCGGGCTTGCCTTGCTCGACGACCTTGCCGTCATCCATGAAGACGACGCGGTCGGCCGCCTCACGGGCAAAGCCGATCTCGTGGGTCACGACGATCATCGTCAGGCCCTGGCCGGCAAGATCGCGCATGGTGGCCAGCACCTCGCCGACCAATTCCGGATCGAGGGCAGAGGTCGGCTCATCGAACAGCATCAGTTTCGGCTTGATCGCCAAGGCCCTGGCGATGGCGACGCGCTGCTGCTGGCCGCCGGAAAGCTGGCGCGGATAGCTATCGGCCTTTGCCAGAAGCCCGACGCGGTCTAGCAAAGCCATGGCTTCCTTGCGCGCTTCGCTACGGCTTTGGCCGTGGATGCCGACCGGCGCTTCCATGATGTTCTGCAGCGCCGTCATATGCGGGTAGAGATTGAACTGCTGGAATACCATGCCGATTTTGCGACGCTGGAGCATGATGGTATGGCTGGACAGCGCGACGAGGCGGCCTTTCTTGAACTGGTAGCCGATCTGCTCGCCATCCACTTCGACCGACCCTCGGCTGATGGATTCCAGATGGTTGATGCAGCGCAGAAAAGTGGATTTTCCCGAGCCGGATGGTCCGAGGATGGCCACCACCTCGCCCGTTGCCACATCGAGATCGATGCCCTTCAGCACTTCGAGATGATCGAAGGATTTGTGGACATTGCGCGCCCGCACCAGCGGCGTCGGTTGCACGACCGCATTCATTCTCCGACCTCCTGCGTCAACGCTGCCGCAACTTCTTTCGCGGGTTTTGTCGGGCCGCTGCGACGATCGCCGCGACCAAAGTGGCGTTCGATATAGCCCTGGCCGATGTTCAGCACCGAGGTGATCAGCAGGTACCAGAGCACGGCAACAAGCAGCAGCGGCACGACCTCGAAGGTTCGGTTGTATATGGACTGGACCGAATAGAGCAGGTCGGCCATAGCGATAACACTGACGAGCGAGGTCGCCTTGATCATGCTGATCAACTGGTTGCCCGTCGGCGGCACGATGGAGCGCATGGCCTGGGGAATGATGATGCGGCGCAGCGCGCGAATGCGCGTCATGCCGAAGGCTTCGGCCGTCTCGAACTGCCCCTTGTCGACGGACAGCAGGCCGCCGCGGATGATCTCGGCCATATAGGCTGATTCATTCAGTGCCAGGCCGGCGATCGCCGCCGTCATCGGACTGATGACGGAATTGGTTTCCCAGCTGAAGAAGGTCGGACCGAAGGGGATGCCGATCGACAGGGTCGGAAATAGTGTCGAGAGATTGTACCAGAAGATCAGCTGGACCAGCAGTGGCGTGCCGCGAAAGAACCAGATGAACAGCGCAGATAGCAGGCGCGCCAGCCGGCTGTTCGACAGCCTGGCAATCGCCAGCAGCAACCCCAGTGCGATGCCGATTGCCATGGCGACGATGGTTAATCCCAGCGAGACATACAAGCCGTCGATGACGGTGGGATCGAAGAAGTAGCGGGCGACGGTGGACCAGCCGAAATTGGCATTGTTGGCGACCGACCAGGCGAAATAGGCAGCTATGGCAAGCGTTACCAGCCAGGCAGCAATAGGGGCCGCGGGAAACGGGTTATGGGCATTTGCAACATCCTGCTTCGCCAGATCTGCACCGCCGGCGAGCGGCGGTGCTCTATCATGTGGTCCGTTGGTCATCTCGCTGCGGTGCCGCCAAGATTGATGCCGGGTTCTTTGATCATGTTGTTCTCGAGCCCCCATTTCTTCATGATGGCAGCGTAGGTGCCGTTGTTGACAAGTTCCTTGATCGCGTCGCGCAGGACGGGGCTGAGCGGCGACCCTTTCGGAAGAACGGCGCCCTGGAACAGGTTGTCGAACCCGTTCTTCTCGCCGGTGCCGGCAAGTTCCAACTGGCCGTTTGCCTGCGACACGAAATAGGTCAGCGGTGCCTGTGACGAGAAGAAGGCATCGGAGCGTTTAGATCGGACGGAGAGGATGGAGGTCGGCTGATCGGTAAAGGATTGAACCTGCAGCGCAGGCTTGCCATCCTTGCTGCATTTTTCGGCCTGGGCCTTGATCACCTTTTCGGCCGAGCCGCCAGCCATGACGGCGATGTTATGGCCGCAGGCGGAATCAAGCGACCTGATACCCTTGGGATTTCCCTTTTCGACGGCGAACACCACGAACTCCTGAACGTAGTCGACGAAATCATTGGCATTTTCCCGAGACGGGAAGTCACCGACAGGGCCTTCCGCATATTGGAACCGGCCGGAATTGATGCCGGTCAGAAGCGCCGGAAAGCCGCCGACCGTCGCATTGGTGATCTCGATGCCGAGGATCTGGCCGATGGCCGTCGTCAATTCCGCGCTGGCGCCGGTAACATCGGTCGCGCCGTTGACGATCTCGTAGGGCGGAAAGGAACCGCTGTTGACGGACACCACCTTGCCGGCGGTGCGAATGCTTTCGGGCAATTTCGCCCGCAGATCCTGGTTGATCGCCAGCTTCGGCAAAGAGGTGTCCTGTGCCGAGGCCGCGCCCGCGATCATCAGGCTTGCCAAGGCAAAGTAGGTTACATTCTTCAACATGCTCATTCCCCTTGGGTTGGATTCTTGTGTCTTAGTTTGCGACGCAGGAAGGCCGTGTGCTGCTGCCGTCGGTATCGATGGGAAAAAGTTCTTCCGGTGTCATCAGCCGCGGTAAGATACCCTGGAGGTGGAGTTCGCTGGCAAAATCGACGATCATCTTTCGATTGGGCTGAAAGCCGCTTCGATCCCATCCTTCCGGCAGTTCGCCAGCGGACTTCAAAAGCTCGTCAAACATAAAGGGTGTGGTCTCGGCGTATTTGCGGCGTTTGCTCAACCACATACGCTGTGATTCATCGATAAGTGCACTGAGCTCTCCGACCACCCAAGGATGCTCGGCGACGATCCCGGCCTTGAGACCAATTAGATGCATGCCGGGGACATAGCCCACATCGCGAAAATAGCGATGCTCGGCAGAGCGAAAATCCGGCAGCAACTGCCGGAATATCGACTCTTCCGCGAAATAGCCGTCGGGCATGAACGGTGTGAAGATCGCATCGAGTTCGCCATCCCTGAGCAGGTCGACCATCGGGCGTTCGCCGCGCACAGCCTCGATATAGCCTGGGCGGCCAAAACCATCGAGGCGGTCGACGATCGGATGGGCTTCGGTCAGCCGCCCGGCGTACCACATGGCATCTTCCACGCCGACACCTTCTCGGCGCATGGCAGCGCGTGTCCAGGTATTGCCGGAGTCCCGCCATCCCGTGACGCCGATGCGCTTGCCGGCAAGCTGGCCAATCGCCGTGATGGAACTGTTCTTGGTCGTGACGATGCAACGGTGGCGAAAGCCTCGCATGATGAAATTCGGGATGCCGACCAAACTTTCGTCGCCGTCGATGCGGTGCTGCGTGTAGCGGCTGAAGGAGACCTCCGCAGCATCGTAAATGTCGCTGGTGCCCACATGAGGGATCAACGTGCCGACCCTATCGACCTTTAGATCGAGCCGCGGGGAGGAGACATCGCCGAGAACGAGGGGTGTCATGTAATCCCAGTCACGAATGGCGAGGCGGAGCGCAAGAGGCATGAATAGTACTCGCGAAAGCTTGTTTTCCACGTCAGTAAATGTTCAAATCACGAGGATCAAATGCTATTACGTTATTGAACATTTAATATGGCGCGAAAATGAGCGACAATGTCGGTGCGGCCTGGTTTGCCGAGAAATTGAACGACCGGAGCATCCAGGGTATTGCGGTCGGGACCAGCGCGTTGATCCGAGCTGGCGCATTGCCCGTCGGCACCAAGCTTCCACCGATCCGCGACCTCGCCTTTGCGCTGGGCGTCAGCCCGGCGACCATTTCAGAGGCCTGGAGCGAACTCAGGCGGCAGAAGGTCATCAGCGGCCGGGGGCGCAACGGCACATGGATCAGCGGCGACCGTTTTGCTGCCAAGCCGGAGCGTTTGGCGAGCGTCGGCCACTACGGCGACGACGTTCTCGACCTGACCGCTGCTGTCCCCGATATCCGCCTACTTCCAAAGCTCACCGAAGCCATGGCCTATGGCGCATCGGCCGAGCAGCTCAACAGCTATGAGCGAAGCCGGATCTTGCCGGAGCTTGAGGAGGCTGTGAGGCGGGACTGGCCCTACGAGGCAGAAGCCCTCCTAGCGACGAATGGTGGGTATAACGCAGTCTATACCCTGATCCATGCTCTTGTTATGCCAGGTGCATACGTTGCTATCGAAGATCCGACGGGTTTACGGCTGCTGGATATCCTGGAGGATCGCGGTGTGCGCATCCTGCCGGTGCGGTGCGATGAGGACGGCCCGCTGCCGTCGTCGCTTCGCGAAGCCATGACGCATCGCCCGGTCGCCTTCATCTTTCAGCCGCGGGTCCATTCGGTAACGGGGCAAAGCGTCAGCTCCGAGCGCATGGCGAGCCTCGCCGAGGTCCTGCGCGGTCATGATACGCTGATTGTCGAGGATGATGGCATTGGGGATCTTGCGACCGCACCTCGCCAGTCGATGGGCGCGCTGTTTCCCGACCGTGTCATTCATATTCTTTCCATGTCAAAGACCCACGGACCTGACTTACGTCTTGCGGTGCTCTCAAGTTCACGGGCAATCGTTGACCAGATCCAGTCTTATCGCAGTTTCAGCGCCGGTTGGACTAGCCGCATCCTTCAGGCCGCTGGTGCCTGGCTATTGCGGGATCCGGGCACAAACGAAGTCGTTGACCGGTCTCGCGTAATATACCTCTTGCGACGCAGCAATCTTATTGACGCACTGAGGAGGAGGGGCATCGAAGCGGCCCATGGCGGAGGCCTCTGCGCCTGGATCCCAGTCTCATCCGAGCCATTTGCACTCGTGACGCTCGCAGCCAGAGGTATCGCTGTTCATCCTGGTGCGAAATTTAGCATTCTGCCGAGCAGGCATTTGCGGGTCGCAACGGCCATACTTTCGGATCGATGTGAAGAAGTTGCTTCTGGTATCGCGCTCGCAGCAGCCCAGCACTGAAGATTTTAGTGTAGATCAAGTATGCCGAAGATCGCATCACCGTACTCAGCGCACGACTGTCTGCAGTGCAGCTTCCTCTTAAGGCCCCGACAGTTCGCGCACGGCGCCGAAACCTTCCTGCCGTTCGAACAGCCGGCGGCTGGCCCAGCGCGACAGATCGCTTCCGGGTGCGGCGGCCGACAGCGCATCGTCATTGAGCAGTTGCCGGATGACAGTATCTGCGCCCCCGATAATCTTGCTTATCGGTCTTTTGCTCTTCATCGAGAGAATGGCCCAAAACGTCGAGCAGAACCCCGAAGACACCCCTCCGGAAGACGCTGCGCCGTCGCTCAGCACGGCGGTTTCCGTCGATGTTGCCGATCCGGCGCCGGAGGCGCGGCCTCAGGCATTGCCTCACCCGCAGCCGGTGCCTAAGGCATTGCCTACCCAGCCAGCCCATCTCGAAACGCTTGCCGATCGCGCCCGCACCTATGTCGAGGCGGCGAGTTCCAAAAATACCCGTCGCGCCTTTGCCGCCGACTGGAAGCATTTTTCCGCCTGGTGCCGGCGATCCGGCCTGTCGCCCCTGCCCCCAGAGCCGCAGATCGTCGGCCTCTATATCACCGCCTGTGCATCCGCGCGGTGACAGCGGACAAAAAACCGAATTCGGTGTCGACCATCGAGCGTCGCCTTTCCTCGCTCAGTTGGACCTATGCCCAGCGTGGCGAGCAAAAATTGGATCGCAAGGATTGGCACATCGCCACCGTCATGGCCGGCATTCGCAACACCCACGCCTCCCCTCCCCGGCAGAAGGAAGCGGTGCTGCCCGAAGATCTGATCGCCATGCTGGTGACGCTCGACCGGCGCAGCCTCGGGGCATCCGGGATCGGGCGATTCTGCTGCTCGGCTTTGTCGGCGGCCTGCGCCGCTCGGAAATCGTCGGCCTCGATGTCGGTCGCTACCAAACCGAAGATTCTTCCGGCTGGATCGAGATTTTTGACAAGGGTCTGCTCGTCACCCTCCGGGGCAAAACCGGCTGGCGCGAGGTCGAGATCGGCCGCGGCTCGTCGGACGCCACCTGCCCTGTCGTCGCCATGCAAACCTGGCTGACGCTCGCCAGGATCGCCCATGGTCCGATCTTTCGTCGGGTGACCAGACAGGGAAAGTCGGTCGGCCCCGATCCGCTGCACGGCCAGGAGGTGGCAAGGCTGGTCAAACGCGCTGCGCTGACGGCCGGCGTCCGCTGCGATCTATCGGAGAGCGAGCGCGGGATGAAGTTTTCAGGACACTCTTTGCGGGCCGGTCTTGCCTCCTCGGCCGAGGTCGATGAACGCTATGTCCAGAAGCAGTTGGGACATACTTCCGCAGAAATGACCCGTCGGTGTCAGCGCCGCAGGGACCGATTCCGGGTAAATTTGACCAAGGCTTCAGGGCTTTAGCCAGCCCCTTCCTGCTCGATTTCACGCAGCTGCGGAATTTCCCGATTATCGTATCGCTTCACTTGAAATCGGATGTTAAAAGCCCACTTGGCTGGCCGGTTTCCTTGTCCTCCATGTCCAAAAAGATTCATCGGTATTCATCACGTTACGCTGATAGTTCCGTCACCTGCTGCTCCCGAGCGGTAACGAACAGTCGAATACACAAGGAGCGCTACGGCCATGATCCCGTACGGTATCAATATAATTTCGCTTGCTCCCGTAAGGGTGCAAGATGGGTTGTATTCATCCAATCACCATGACATGTTCCCGCTCGGGAGCAAAGGACAACGAAATTGCCAAAAAACCCGTTCGAGTCGGTCAGCGACATCCAGAAGTTGGTCAACCAAGCCAACCCGGCGATTGAAATAGCCCGCACGTTCGCCTCGATTTAGGCGCACGCTCAAGCAATAAAGAATCTCAACAAGAATTTGAATGCGAACGACGACCTCATGAAGTCGATCGAGTCTGCCTCTGACATTGCCAGGCGGTTGACGCAGCAGTCGGATATGGCGGCCAGACTGACGAAGGTGTTGCCTAAGATAGATCTAAACCTCCCGGATATCTCCACAAAAATAAAGGCATCCTTGCCCAAGCAATTTGCGGATATCTCGGCCCATCCAGCGACGCATGCCTCGGTCGCCATGCCAAAAGCCAGTCCGGGGACCTTTGCGAAAGCGGACGTCCAACTCGATAGCATCGTAGATCTTGGACGAATGGTCCGTCGCTTGCGCGAAGGCCGAAAACTGTCCCAGCAGGAGTTTGCAGATCTAGCAGGAGTCGGACGCCGGTTTGTCTCTGAACTGGAGAACGGCAAGCCAACGCTGGAATTCGCAAAAGTCCTCCAAGTCGCTCGCGCGGCCGGGATATCCCTTATCGCGCGCGACCGGTCACTGTAGTGGAAGCTTTAGCTCTCGATGTCCGCCTGGACAATTCGGTCGACCCGGTGGGAGTGCTCGTCTGAGATCAACGGGGCGGTCTGGCATTCGCCTATAGCGGAACATATGTCTCACAGCCCTCGACTAGCGCCAAGGCAAGGTCAATCCCCGCCGTGACACCGGCGGAAGTCCAAACGTCGCCATCGCGGACAAAGATCGGATCTGGGTCAAGGCCCCTCTAATGTTCAGGGCCACGCCGCCCATGTCGAATGGCCGCTACTCCCGCGCCAGCGGCCACTGCTGCGCGGCGTGGAGCACACGCAGGATGCGCACAGCAAATGGGTCTTCAGCGTACACTACGATGTAGTTTGCCCGCACAACCATTTCCCGCGTGCCTTCGACCCGGCCCGGCCTGTAAAGCCGCGGATGCTCCCGCAGTTTTGCGACTTTGACCTCGATGTCGTCTTTCAGCCTTTGCGCGGCGTCGGGGTTATCATCCGAGATGTAATCGACAATCGCTAGCACATCGGCGCGAGCTGTCTCCAACCATTCAAGCTCGGGCACGGCGCTTCCCGTCAATCAGTGCTTGCACTTCGTCCATGACTTGCTGATGTGGCACGCCCGGTCGGGTATCGGCTAGAGCCTCGCGCACCTTAGCACGGAACCATTCGTCATGAGCTTCGGGGTCCGTTGTCAGGCCGGCCGGCAAGCCGCCTTCTTTGGCAACGCGGGTTAGGAAGATGCGCACGGCTTCCGAGACGGACAAGCCAAAGTTTGCAAGCGTTTCGGTCGCGTCGGCCTTGAGCTTGTCGTCTACACGGATGTGCAGCATGGATGTTTGTGCGGCCATCGTCGATTCTCCTAGTGTTGCCTTGTCTCCAATATGTATCTCAACCGAGATACATTCAAGGTCCGCCCTGTCTGGCGCCGATTTCGAAATTTTGCTAAAGGTTGTTCGCTACTTCTTGCCGAGGAACGCAGCCATCCAGAGTCACCGTATCAGTCCGAAACGGTCGCATTCTAACAACTTCCTTCTGTCTTAGCGACAGCCGGCCTCAACACTGAGCAAAAATCAAAAACAAGATGTGCATGACAATCCGGCGGCAGAAATGAGTGTATCGGCCATCGCCAGGAAGTTCGGCACGACCAGACAGATCATCATGCGCCTATCAAACGAAGGTCCACGATCCGTTCTATCTTGGGATGGGAGTTTGAACTTGTCGCATCCCGGCTGTGATCGTCGTCAAAGCGTGCCAACGTCCAGCCGGAGGGCTTCGAGCAGCGGCCTAAGTTTGTGTTTGCGCCGGTGTTTTTCGATCAGGAAATCGATTCTTGCGATCCAGTCCTCGAGCCGGCCGGCGGCGTCGTAGGCGAACGCAGCCTTTTCAAGCCATTGTGCCGCCAATTCATAGTGCCTCGACTGCCCAGCTTCCATGATGCCGCCTGCCATGCGTTCGGCGATGTCGACCACCCAGCCGGGATGGCTGGCATGTGCGATGTCCGCGAGCCGCAAAAGGACGGTGTCGGAGGGATTGCCCGGTATCATCTCGAGATCGACGGACCGCACCGCGTCCTCGATCATCCCCTCGCTGAGGTAGATCTTCGTTCGCTCCCAGGCATGGCGCGCGGCCGCCAGGCTCGTAAGCAGGCCGGCACGCAATTCGATCCAATCCGCTCCAGCCAAGGTCTGGGCCACCTCAAAATCCTCAAGCGACATGCTCGCCTCAAAGGCCCGGCGCGCCGCCATCAGCGCCAGCTCCTTGCGTCCGAGCAAACCGGCATTGTCCCTTAGCCAACGGGCCAAGCTGGCCGCTCCAGCCAAACGATTACTTTCAGGCGCCAGGCTTGCCCCCCACTCGGCAAGGTCCAGGGCCGCATCGACATGCCCTGCGTCCATGAGGAGGCGCGCAAGCTGCAGCGTCTCTTCGCTGGAGCGGAACCATTTGTGCGCACGGCCCACCGCTTCATCGATGCGTCCAAGCCGGACCAACATGGCAGTAGAGTCGCCATGGCGGCTCGCAGCACTGGAAAGGTAGAGGAACGCGTCGATCCGGCCGCTGACATCGAGAACACGCAGCCGCGCTTGCGTCAACCGCTCGGTCGTCCAGTCGCTTCTTCCCGAAGGCGGCCAGGTGCGGCTTCTTCCAGCCAGAACGTCGTCAAGGCCAATCTCGTCCCACCCTTGCTCAAGCGCATCGACCGCAACCTGCAGACAGGCATCCAGACCATAGTCATCGAGCATGCCTTGCCAGACATCGAGCCGGACCATCAGATCGTCGCGCTCTTCCAGAAGGAGGTCGCTCATCAGGACTGCCTCGGCGATAAGCTGTCCGAGCGGAGGAAAAAATTCGTGCAGCGTCTCATCGAAATCAGCCTGTTCTCTCCATGCAGGCACGAGCGCTTCCATCACCGGCTCCAGAATCTTCAGAGCATTGCGCCCTTCGCCGATATCGAGGAACGGTTTTGCCTTGTCGATCAGCGCCGCGAACGCCTCTTCATCAACGGCACCCACGTCGTCCCAGCGATGCCGGCGCGCATAGCCTCCAGACAACAGCCGCTCGGCCTGCCGCCTGACGAGCTTCGAATCGATGGCGGCTGGAGGCTTACCCGTCACCCCCGGCATGCCGCTCACCAGTTCGGTCTCGAGCCAGGGTTCGAGTCCGGGATCTTGCCCGGCCCGCTTGACCAACAGGGCCATCAGAGCCTCACGATCAAGGTCGCCAAGCATATCGGCAAGCGCGGGACGTTCGGCAACCGCACCGGGCGTCTCTTTGTATTTGAGGAGCACGGCGACGATATGTTTGCAGGCGCCACCCCAGTCATACGGGCAGGAGCAACGCGTGGCGGCCACACCACCGTCATGAAGTTCTATCGTGACGGCATAAGACGTGAACTCTCTACCTTCGACCTCGGCAACGATCCGCTCACCGCGGCGCTCCAAGTCGGAAACGGCACCACGACGAAAGTACTCCCGGCCACGCGTGAAGGATTCTACCGTTGCCAGTGCACGCACGGCGTTTTCGTCGAGAGCCGCATCTTTCATGTATCGTCCTGCTCCTGGAACTCAAATTCGTCGCCGCCGGCATCGCCAAGCGGCTCGACCTCATCCGCATAGCCGCCATTCATCCGCCCTGTTGCGCCATCGCTCGCCACCAGCTTTTGCCCGCTCAGCGACCCTGTATCCTCCAGTGCTTCGATATTCGGCAGGTCGCGCAGCGTCTCCATGCCGAACGCCGACAGAAAGTGGTTCGTGGTTACCTAGGTATAGGGCGCCCCGGTTGTCAGGCTGCGCGGCCCAGAGGTGAGAAAGCCGGCGCCCCGCAGCGCTTCGATGGTGTCGCGCGACACTTCCTTGCCAAAAATCTTCGACAACTCTCCGCGCGTCACCGGCTGGAAAATACCCGACCGCCATCAGCACCATCGCCTCGAACTCCGACAGCGCCGCGGCACCCGATCGCGTCGGCGCAGACGATTCCTGTATCGCTTCCGCGTAATGCGGCCGGGTTCGATGCTGCAAGCCGCCGGCCACCGACACCAACTCATAGGACCTGGAACGAAGTTCCTCGCGCAGGTCATCAATGATGAGATCGATGCTGCAATCTCTTCCCACCACCGGCACCAAAATCTCGCGGCTGACCGGCCGGGCCGCAGCGAAGATAACCGCCTCGACCCGCAGCATCCACTCCCTCCAGCGCAGTTCCGGCTGCAGATCTTCCAGCTCCCGATCAAGGCGGGCTTCGCCTCCGACACCTGGTTGCGACGCTCGTCCTTGGTTGCGGGATGGTTTCGCTGCGTTCAATCCGGCCATCGTCACAACCCATAAATCCGGAAGGATGATCGGCCGGACAATTCGCACACCGCCTCAAAGCTTTCGAGCCGCTCGAACAGCCGGATGGCCGCCCAGCGCGACAGACTGCTGCCCGGCGCCGAGGCCGGCACGGCATCCTCGTCGAGCAGTTTGCAGATGACGGTCTCGGCGTTTTTGGTCCGCAGTTTTGGCGCCACCGACAACAGTTTTTCCGCTCGGCGGCCGATATCGGCTGCTGAGCGCCGCGCCGCGCTGGTGCCGTCGACCAGCGCCAAACAAACGGCGCGCTCAAAGCCAGGCTCACACGGGCGGAAGGCCGGGCCATAGCGTTCGCGCAGCAGCAGGGGAATTGGTCGCGGCCATTTCAGCTTGTGCGCCAGCACGACGTCGGCGAGCCCCAGGGCGAGCATCTCGGCATCCGGGCGAACGGCAAAAATCGCCGTTATCAAGTCGGCCACCGCGAAGGGCGCTGCTCGCCCGAATTGATTCGCGGAATCGATCAGATCCGGGATCGCAGCAAGACCACCATCCCATCGAAGTCCGAATAGATCGGCAAGCTCCTTAACGAAGGCAGTGGTGATTGTGCCGGATCGGCGCGACAACATTCGCGTGGCCAAAAACAGCTTTCCGGCGGGGCCGGGATCGTCTCCGGCGGCGGTCAACTGGACGGCGTCGCGCAACGCGCTTTCCTCCTCGCTGCGGCCGACCATTCTGGCGGCGACGGCGGTGGACTTGAGGGCAGGCGATCGCGCCAGCAGCCAAGCCATGGCGGCTCGGCGCGGATCAGATCATCGAGCGTTTTCAGGGCGATGCCGGCGGCGAAGGCGGCGTCCGCTTCGCTCGGCTGGTGTCCGCGCGCCAAGGTCCAGTCCGGCAGGCGGGGCGGCCAAACGGGGCTCTGCGACGAGGCGATCAGAAACGATTCCATGGGAGCGTGCATAGATCAGACGAGCGGCTCATGCCAGAGATATCGCCATTAACCGCACCGCCTGTCGCCAACAAACAACGACCGATAATCTTGCGTTATCGTTCGTTGCTCGAACTCGCTTGGAATGACATCGAATCCAGTATAGAAAGGTAGAAATATAGGATTTATTCTAGATAGGAACGACCCGAGATGAACCTCAGCATCAAGGATCCGGAAGCCCATCGCTTAGCGCAGGCGATCTCCCATGCCACAGGGGAAAGCATGACCCGCGTCGTGACTGAAGCCTTGCGGGAACGCCTGGCGAAAGTCGAGAAGCGCAAGGCACGGGCGAGCGTGGAAGAACTTCTGACAATTGCCGACCGGGCTGCGGCCCACGTCAAACGACCCTACGTCGATCACGCCGAATTTCTCTACGACGAGCACGGGATTCCGAAATGATCCTCGACACCTCTGCGCTCGTAGCGATCCTATACAGGGAAGCTGAAACGGTAGATTTCGTCGAGCGAATCCGGGCAGCTGAAACCTGCCAGATGAGCGTCGCCAACTATGTTGAACTGTCGATAATCGTCGAGAGCCAGCTTGGCCCCGACGGCATGCGCCAGGCCGAAGCCTTCTTCCGACGGGCCGGCATCATCATCGAACCCGTCACGATTGAGCATGGCGAGCTGGCGCGACAGGCTTTCCTCGATTTCGGCAAGGGGCGCCACAAAGCCGGACTGAATTTTGGCGATTGCTTTGCCTATGCCCTTGCCAAAGCAACCGGCGAACCGCTGCTGTTCAAGGGCAACGACTTTTCGCAAACCGACATCAAGGCCGCATAACCGATGATGCATCTGCCCGACCCTTTCGACGCTGAGGATCAACTCCCCTCCGCCTGAGCCGGCGTCATAGAACCAACGCGACCGGCGCCGACGACGAGCATCTTGGACTATCCTCGCGGGCCAGATACGAGGCTGCAAGAGCGGCCACGCCTAAAGTTCGGCGCCCGGTAAATTTGCATTATCGGTTGTTTTGACGCCGCGAGCGTCCCGCACCGCATGCAGGGAACCTTCTCGGGGGCTACCCTCTGCCAGCTGGAACCGGCTCGCGATCGAACCGATCGTCATGTTCATCAGTTGCGACAGCGCTGCAGCGCTCTGCAGCCGCTGCTGCGCCTTCAGCCTGTCGATATCGAAGGGATCTACCTGGTGCTGACCGTGTTCGGGCCGCTGACATTCGAACTGACCTGGGTGACTGAGCTGTCGTTCTCCTTGCCGCTGCTAAAACTTGCATTCGTGGTCGGGCCGGCGCCGATGAAGTTGCCGCCGGCATCGATGCCGGCGGCGAACCCGACGCTGGCGCTGCCAGACTTGCTGCTGTTCTTGCTGGCGCTGGTCGCCTGAACGATTTCGAGGTCGCCATTCCCGGCCGCCGAGATCAGTACGTTGCCGTTGTTTGTGTAACAATACCCATGACGGCGCTTGATTTTGAGGCTGACTTCCCGCATGTGCGATCTTGTCGTTTCGGCCTTTCCAGTCCGCACGCCCGATATTGAATGAATGCCGATAAACCTGTGGCGTCGATCTCATGAAACCTAGCAGTCTGAATGTACTGGTGATTGATGAGAATCGCATTCGCGCATCCGTCATTGAAGAAGGTCTGCGGGACGCAGGATATGATCGCGTTACAGTCATCGCCGACATGACAGGTCTTGCCAGGCGCATCACCGAGATCAACCCTGATGTGATTGTCATCGATCTCGAAAACCCCAACCGGGACATGTTGGAAAGCATGTTCCAAATATCACGTGCGGTAAACCGGCCTATCGCGATGTTCGTAGACAAGTCCGACGAAGCCTCCATCGAGGCGGCAGTGGACGCTGGGGTTTCAGCATATATCGTCGACGGTCTAAAGCAGGAACGTGTTCGCCCTATCCTGAAGATGGCAATTAGTCGCTTCAATGCGTTTTCACGACTGAGCAGAGAGCTTGAAGAAGCACGCGGCGAGCTGGAAAATCGCAAGCTGATTGACCGTGCCAAGGGGGTGCTGATGCGCGCCCGCGGGCTTTCGGAGAAAGAGGCCTATGCACTCCTTCGGCGAACGGCAATGGATCAGAACAGGAAAATCGTCGAGATCGCTCAAAGCCTCATCACCGCGGCCAGCCTGCTCGATCCGGGAGGCGACACATGAAGAAGAGTGGGTATGAAATCACGGCCGGCTTCTTGCCGCTCTTGGACAGTGCGCTCCTGGTTGTCGCCAAAGAGAAAGGCTTTGCCCAACAACAGCAGGTGGATCTCACGCTCGTGCGCGAGCGCTCGTGGGCAACGATCAGGGACAAATTGGCAGTCGGACATTTCGAGGTAGCCCATATCCTCGCGCCGATGCCGATCGCCTGCAATCTGGGGCTGACGGCGCCGGCACCGCGGATGATCGTCCCCATGGCGCTTGGCCTTGGCGGAAATGCCGTTGCGGTATCGGGTGGCCTATGGTGGGAAATGGCTGACAACGGTGCGACCGGCAATCTCGATGCCCGCTCAAGCGGCATTGCGCTACGGCAAGTGATCTCACAGCGGACTGGAGACCGGCTTCGTTTCGGTGTTGTGCACCCCTATTCCGGACATAACTACGAACTGCGGTACTGGCTTTCGGCAAGCGGCATCGATCCTGACAGGGAGATCGAGATCGTAACCCTGCCTCCTGCGGACATGGGAGATGCGCTGAAGGCCGGCTCCATCGACGGCTATTGTGCCGGTGAACCGTGGAATACGTTCGGCGTTCTGAAACGTGGCGCACATCTGGCGACGATCAAGGCAGCGATCTGGAAATCCAGTCCCGAAAAGGTACTCGGAGTGAATGGCCGTTGGGGCGACAGCCATCCAGAGGCCCTCGCCGCACTGCTCAGAGCGCTTTACAACGCATCACTCTGGTGCGCCGACGCTGCCAACCATGAGGAGCTTGCCATATTGCTTTCGGGACCGGCGTACATCGACAAGTCCGCCGAATGGCTGCGACCCGCAGTGACGGGCGAGCTTCGCATCGGTGGCCGCAATACTCAAACAGTAAAGGACTTTTTCGTCCCAAACGCTAAGGCGGCCACGTTTCCGTGGAAGAGCCACGCGCTTTGGTTCTACACGCAGATGGTACGATGGGGTCAGGTCAAGCATACTGCGCCTCATCAGCGCGTCGCCGGCAACACCTATAGACCGGATATTTACCGGAACGCTCTGAAGGCCCTGGGCCTGGCGATGCCGGCCGCAAGCTCCAAGGTGGAGGGCGCTTTGCGCGTGGAGACGCCGGTTGGCTCCAGTGGTGTGCTGACGCTTGGCCCGGACGGCTTTTTCGACGGCAATCTTTTCGATCCCGATCGCATCGATGAGTATGTCGCTGCTCAAAAAAATGCGAACCGTATGCCTATTTCGTGAGCAATGCTCAAATATTGGCATCATGCGCCAATGGTTTAATCGTTTTGCGGCCTGACTTGCGGCAGATTTCTACCGAAAAGCGGCGCAACTAGCCAAAATTCGCAATTGGCACGGGCCTTGCATGTAAATCTGCGAGCCGAAAGGCCGCATTTTTAGCGTCCAATGACGGGCGCCTCAAGCAAAGCCGCTGATCAGGATATACCGCGTACTTTCGTATGCGTAGCCTGACGTGCGGCTTTTTGTGCTTCTGACCTCAACGATGGATTGGCACGACCTTGTCGAGCCCAGGAGAAGCCATGTCTGCTCTCAAGAACACACAGCCCATGACTACGGGCGAACCAGCCAAAGCATTGTGGATTTCCACACTCGCTTTCACGATCTGTTTCGCCGTATGGACGATCTTTGCGATCATAGGCATTCGCATCAAGCAGGAACTTGGCCTCAGCGAGACCGAATTCGGCTTGCTGGTCGGCACACCTGTGCTCACCGGATCGATCGCTCGTATCCTGCTGGGGATATGGACGGAGCGTTACGGCGGTCGTCTGGTCTACACGCTCACAATGCTTGCGGCAGCAGTGGCAACCTTCCTGCTGTCTTATGCAACGACTTACGCGCAAATGCTGGTCGCTGGCCTCGGCGTCGGCCTTGCCGGTGGCTCCTTCGCCGTGGGCGTCGCCTATGTTTCCCCGTTCTTTCCGCCGGAGAAGCAGGGAACGGCACTGGGTATCTTTGGCGCCGGTAACGTCGGCGCGGCCGTCACCAAGTTCGCCGCCCCTTTCGTGCTGATCGCATGGGGATGGCAGGCCGTTGCAGAGGTATGGGCTCTCGTGCTCGCCGTGATGGCAATCGTTTTTTGGCTCACCACGACCGACGACCCAGCCTTCCGCGCTCGTCGCAATCGAGGCACTGCATCCAACGGCCTTCTGCAGGAATTTGCCCCTTTGAAGAATATTCAGGTCTGGCGCTTCTCACTCTACTACTTCTTTGCCTTTGGCGGGTTCGTCGCGCTTTCCCTGTGGTTGCCGCGCTATCTGGTCGGTGTGTACGGCTTCAACCTCGAAACCGCCGGCATGGTGGCCGCGGCCTACTCGATCCCCGGCAGTGTCTTTCGCGCGTTCGGCGGCCTCATCTCTGACAAGAAAGGAGCCCGCCGTGTGATGTATGCAACCTTGTCGGTCTCTGCTGTGGCCACTCTTATCCTCTCCTTTCCCGTTACGCCTCCCGCATTCATCGTCGTTGTCTTCGCTCTCGGCTTCTTCATGAGCCTCGGCAAGGCAGCTGTCTACAAACATATCCCAGCCTATTATCCGCAAAGCATCGGCGCTGTCGGCGGTGTTGTCGGTATGATGGGCGGGTTGGGTGGCTTCATCATGCCGATCGCCTTCGGCTTCCTCAAGGATATGACCGGACTTTGGTCAAGCTGTTTTCTCCTGCTCTTCGTAGTCGTTTCGATCTCGCTCGTCTGGATGCACCTGTCCGTTCGGCAACTTGAGCGACGTGGTCTTTCCTCCCAGGCCGCAACGGCATCTTAATCCAGGGAATTGATCCAATGACCCAGAAACTTGTCATCATCGGCAACGGCATGGCGCCTGGCCGCATGCTGGAACATCTCCTCGAAAAGGCGCCGGACTTTTATGACGTCACAATCTTCAATGCCGAACCGCGCGTCAATTACGATCGCATCATGCTCTCCCCGGTCCTTTCTGGCGAAAAGGACTACGAGCAGATCATCATTCACGGCGACGGCTGGTACATCAAGCACAACATCACGCTTTACAAGGGCCACAAGATCGTTGCCGTCGACCGGGCGGCCAAAACGGTCACGTCCGATCACGGTGTCACCGAGAGCTACGACAAGCTGGTGATCGCTACCGGTTCGGTGCCCTTCATCATTCCGGTGCCGGGCAAGGATCTGCCCGGCGTCATCACCTATCGCGACCTCGATGACGTGCAGGCGATGCTGCTTGCCGCCCAGTCGCGCGAGAAGGCGATCGTCATCGGCGGTGGCCTTCTCGGCCTCGAAGCGGCTGCCGGCCTTGCCTCCCGCGGCATGGATGTCACCGTTCTACATGTCATGCCGACGCTGATGGAACGCCAACTCGACCCTGCCGCAGGCTACCTCCTGCAAAAGGCCGTCGAAGAGCGCGGCATCAAGGTGATCACCAAGGCCAACACCAAGGCGATCATCGGCAGTGGCAAGGTTGAGGGCATCGAGCTTGATGATGGCCGCATCATTCCGGCGACGCTCGTCGTGATGGCGGTCGGCATTCGTCCCAATATCGGGCTTGCGAAGGACGCCGGTATCGCCGTTAACCGCGGCATCGTTGTCGACGCGGGCATGCAGACTTCGGATGGCAGCATCATGGCGCTCGGTGAATGCGCAGAAGTCAGCGGACAGGTCTACGGCCTCGTCGCCCCGCTCTACGAAATGGCGCGGGTCGCGGCTGCCCATCTTGCCGGTGACAGATCGGCGGCCTTCGTTCATTCCGACACGCCGACGAAGCTCAAGGTCACCGGCATCAACCTCTTTTCGCTCGGCGACTTTGCCGACGGCGACGACCGCGAGGAGATCGTCCTGCGCGATGCCGCCGGCGGCATCTACAAGCGCGTCATATTGAAGGACAATCGCATCATCGGAACAGTGCTCTACGGCGAGACGTCTGATGGTGCCTGGTTCAACGACCTSAAGAAGAAGGCGACCGACATCACCGCGATGCGGGACACGCTGATCTTTGGCCAGTCCTACCAGGGAGGGTCACCGCTGGACCCTATGGCGGCCGTTGCAGCCTTGCCGGATGATGCGGAAATCTGCGGCTGCAACGGCGTCTGTAAGGGCAAGATCGTCTCGACGATAACCAACAAGGGCCTGACGGCRCTCGACGAGGTTCGCGCCCACACCAAGGCATCCGCATCCTGCGGCAGCTGCACGGGCCTTGTCGAACAACTGATGTCACTGACGCTTGGCGAGAGCTACAATCCGAAAGCGGTGCAGCCGATGTGCACCTGCACGGAGCTCGGCCATGACGATGTCCGCCGCCTGATCAAGGCCAAGGGCCTGAAGACCATTCCAGCCGTYATGCAGGAGCTGGAGTGGAAGACATCCTGCGGCTGCGCCAAGTGCCGGCCGGCCCTTAATTAYTATCTCGTCTGCGACTGGCCGGATGAATACGCCGACGACTACCAGTCGCGCTTCATCAACGAGCGCGTCCACGCCAACATCCAAAAGGACGGCACCTATTCCGTCGTGCCGCGCATGTGGGGTGGGGTGACCAACGCCAACGAACTGCGCGCCATCGCCGACGTCGTCGACAAGTTCGAAATCCCGATGGTCAAGGTGACCGGCGGCCAGCGCATCGACCTGCTCGGCATCGAGAAGGAGGACCTTCCCGCCGTCTGGGCCGATCTCGGCAAGGCRGGGTTCATCTCCGGCCAGGCCTATGCCAAGGGCCTGCGCACCGTGAAGACCTGTGTCGGATCGGACTGGTGCCGCTTCGGSACGCAGGATTCGACCGGCCTTGGCATCCGCATCGARAAATTCATGTGGGGCTCGTGGACRCCGGCCAAGYTGAAACTGGCGGTCTCCGGCTGTCCGCGCAATTGCGCCGAGGCAACCTGCAAGGACATYGGCGTCATCTGCGTCGATTCAGGCTTCGAAATCCATTTCGCCGGTGCGGCCGGCCTCGACATCAAGGGCACCGAGGTTCTAGGCCTGGTGAAAACRCAGGACGAGGCGCTGGAGCACATCGTGGCACTGGCGCAAATGTACCGCGAGCAGGGACGYTATCTCGAGCGCATCTACAAATGGGCAAARCGCATCGGTCTTGACGAAATCCGTCGCCAGATCATGGACGACSYGGACAAGCGCCAAGGCTACTACGACCGCTTTGTCTTCAGCCAGACGTTCGCGCAGGTCGATCCGTGGTCGGAGCGGGTTTCCGGCAAGGACAAGCATGAGTTCCGGCCGATGGCGACGGTCGGCTTTCATCAGGCGGCGGAGTGAGGAGATGGACGTGAACTGGATCGCAATCGGTGACATTTCCGATATCCCGCTGCGTGGCGCGCGCTGCGTGAAGACGCCCGAGGGCAAGGTCGCGGTGTTCCGCACGGCCGAAAACGAAGTCTTCGCCATCGAGGATCATTGCCCGCACAAGGGCGGGCCACTCTCCCAGGGTATCGTCCACGGCACATCGGTCACATGCCCGCTGCACAACTGGGTCATCTCGCTGGAATCCGGCAAGGCGCTGGGCGCCGACGAGGGGCAGGTGAGGACCATTCCCTTGCGCAACGAGAATGGAGCGCTGTTCATTACCCTGAAGCAGAGCGCCCAGATGGTTGCGGCGGAGTGAAGATGACAGCACGCGTCACGATACCCCTCTTTGCAGGTTCGAGACATCATCCCCTTGCGGGTGAGATATCGACGAAGCAGGCAGGCATAAGCCATCGGCGACTAAGCATCAGGGGGATCAAGGGTGCCCACTGAAACCAAGACGACCTGCCCCTATTGCGGCGTCGGCTGCGGCGTCATTACCAAGGTCGCCGATGACGGCGTCGTCTCTGTCAAAGGCGACCCCGATCATCCCGCCAACTTCGGAAGACTGTGTTCCAAGGGCTCGGCTTTGGCCGAGACCATCGATCTTGACGGACGGGCGCTTCGCCCTGAGATCAATGGTCAAGCTGCAAGCTGGGATCAGGCTCTCGATCTCGTCGCCGAACGCTTTTCCACGACCATTGCCGAACATGGGCCAGATTCCGTCGCGTTCTACGTCTCCGGACAATTTCTGACCGAGGACTATTACCTCGCCAACAAGCTGATGAAAGGCTTCATCGGCTCTGCAAACATCGATACGAATTCCCGGCTTTGCATGTCGTCTTCGGTGGCGGGCCATCGCCGCGCCTTCGGTTCGGATACGGTGCCGGGCATGTATGAGGACATCGAGCTTGCGGACCTGGTGATCCTGACGGGCTCCAATCTCGCCTGGTGTCATCCGGTGATCTACCAGCGGTTGGCGGCAGCAAAAGTGCAGCGTCCGGACATGAGGATCGTCGTCATCGACCCTCGTCGGACCGCGACTTGCGACATTGCCGACCTTCATCTGGCAATTCGTCCCGATGGCGACGTCGCGCTGTTCATGGGCCTGCTTGCCCATCTCTCGGCAACTTCGGCCGTCGCGGAGAACTACATCGCGGCGCATACGACGGGATTCGGCGAGGCTTTCGTTGCCGCCTCGTCCTTAAGCTTCCCGGATGTCCTGATGCGCACCGGTCTGCCGGCCATGCAGGTCAGGGAATTCTTTCGCCTGTTCGCGGCGACGGAACGGACGGTCACTTGCTACAGCCAAGGCGTCAACCAGTCCTCAACGGGGACCGACAAGGTCAACGCCATCATCAATTGCCACCTGGCGACAGGTCGGATCGGCCGCCCGGGAATGGGTCCATTTTCCCTGACAGGGCAGCCCAACGCGATGGGTGGGCGCGAGGTCGGCGGGCTTGCCAACATGCTCGCCGCCCATATGTCGATCGAAAACCCCGACGATCGCGGCCGCGTCCAGCGCTTTTGGCAATCTCCTGGTATGGCGGAAAAGCCTGGGCTGAAAGCCGTGGACATGTTCAGGGCGGTCGGCGACGGACGCATCAAGGCATTGTGGATCATGGCGACCAATCCGGTCGTTTCCATGCCGGATGCCGATCGTGTCAAGGCGGCGATAGAGGCCTGCCCCTTCGTCGTGGTTTCAGACATCCAGCGCGAGACCGACACGACCCGCGTCGCCCATGTCCTGCTTCCCTCCCTCGGTTGGGGAGAAAAGGACGGAACGGTAACGAATTCGGAACGGCGGATCTCCCGGCAGCGGGCCTTCCTCGCCAGTCCCGGAGAGGCAAAGCCGGACTGGTGGCAGATCGCCGAAGTTGCCCGTCGCATGGGGTTTGGCAGCGCCTTTGGTCAGGACACGCCCGCCGCAATCTTTGCCGAGCACGCCGGACTTTCAGCCTTTGAGAACGAAGGCGGCCGCGATTTCGACATCGGAGCCCATGCCAATATCGACGCCGACGCCTATCAGTCACTGGAACCCTTCCAGTGGCCGCAGCCTGCAGGCGATGACAGATCCGATAAGCGTTTCTTCGCAGACGGTGGCTTCTTCCACCCCGACGGTAAGGCGCACTTCGTCGCCGTGGAGGCCCCTGCCTTGCCGGTTCCGGATGAAGCGTTTCCATTTACGCTGAATACCGGCCGGATTCGCGACCAGTGGCACACCATGACCAGGACAGGCAGGAGCGCACGCCTGTCTGCGCATATCGCCGAGCCATTCGCCGAGATCAATCCGCGAGATGCCGATGCAATCGGAGTGCGCGGCGCGGAACTTCTCGAGATAGAAAGTCCGTATGGCAAGGCCGTCGTCCGAGCACTCGTGACCGAACGCCAATCTCCCGGAGGGCTATTCGTTCCGATGCACTGGAACGGTCAATTTGCCTCCATGGCGCGCATCGATGCTGTCGTTGCTCCGGTCGTCGATCCCGTTTCAGGACAACCCGCATCGAAGAACGTGGCGGTTGCCGCGCGGCCCTTCAGCGTCAAATCGTATGGATTTGCGGTGTCGGCGCGAAGGCCCGCCAATCTTGATGCAGCCTATTGGGCGGTCGCCAAGGCGGATGGCGGATGGCGGACGGAACTTGCCTTCAGTGAACCGGGGGCGGATTGGCGGGCATGGTGTCGCCAGACATTCGAATTGCCGCTGCACTGCGAGCCCATCGGCTATGTCGATCAACGCTCCGGCCTCTTCCGGCTTGCCTATTTCGACGGCGACAGACTGCTGGCCGCGCTGTTCCTTGCAGACCAGCCGGTGGCCGTCTCCCGCAATTGGGCGATTGGGCAACTCTCCGCCTCCCATGCCGATCCCGGCACGCGCTATGCCGTCGTTGCTGGACGCCCCGGCATCGGCAAGTCCGACCCCGGCGCAACGGTCTGTTCGTGCTTCGCCGTTGGCGTGAACCAGATCGTCGCTGCCGTCCGTGGCGGCTTCCACAGTGTCGAGGCTGTCGGCAAGGAACTCAATGCCGGAACCAATTGCGGCTCCTGCCGTGCCGAGATCAGGGGGATCATCGATGGATGTCGCGTCGCCGCTGCGGAGTAGACGTCGCATACGAGGCTCCACTGCTGCGGCTCACACGCCCTGCGAAATTTTTCGCCCTCTGGGCTTTCGAGAGCGGACGAGCGGTCGCCTTCGGTGCCGTCCTTGCGGTGGCGATTACAGGACCCATGGGGATTGGGACAAACAGCAGATTGAGTGTTGGCGCCGCGGTAGGAGGAAGATAATGGTCGATGATTGGGTCGTCTGCCTGCTGCTTGGGCTTGCCATGACGTGCAGCTTCAAACGGATGCTTGCGCTTCTGCAGCCCAACACGGATGTCATGTTGCTACAAGCACCTTCGACCACCTTAGCGACGACCGCCTTTCTTTGCTCGGCATCCTTTGCTCTCCAACATGTCGGCGTAAGCCGCGGCCTCACCCTGACAGCATTCGCCATTGCGCTGTCTCTCGCCATCGACCGGTCCTTGACCGGATCAAAGGCAGGCATTTTACTCGCAGTTTCCTCCTTGACGATCTATCTGGCTCTTTCATACGTCCAACCATAGACGGCTTGAAGAGTGCTGTTACTCACGATCGTGGTCATCTTCGTGAATGCTTAGGTGGAGGCAGATAGCCTCATGACTGGCACAGCGGCTCTTCGGTCTTCGGAGCGGCGCTCGCGACCCTTGTTGTGAACGAAGGACCCGCTCGATGAACAGTCCATTCAGTCGGGGTTCAGTTAGGCGACGTATTAATGGCAACAGACAACAACCAACCCATGCGGGGTCACTATGAAGAAGATCATGATTGCTGCGGCACTGCTCGCGATCGCGGGTGCAAGCACTGAAGCCCAGGCCGTTGGCTGCATCAGCGGCGGCGCGGCTGGCGCCGTGGCCGGCCACTATGCTGGCCATCATGCCGTGCTTGGCGCTGTCGGCGGCTGTGTTGCCGGACACGAACTGCACAAGAAGCAGATCGCCGACAAAAAGCTGAAGCAACAACAGCTGCAGCAGCAGCAAGCGACGCCGGCGGTACAGCCGGCGCAATAAGTCGATGGCACGCTGACCTCGCTCTGTCGGCCGAACGTGAAGCCTATTCTTCGTTTGCCTTCGAAGCGGCGCTCGCATAGCCGAGATTGCGTTCGACCGTCTCCTGAGCGGAGACGGTCGGGTCATTCAGATCGATGCGGTTCTGCTTTGCAGTCGCGTTCGTGCGCAGATCGCTGTCGAGTGCAGGATAGTCGATTTCTACCTCCGCACCGCCACCTGCTCGTTTCGTTTTGAAGCGTTATTTTATCAATTCATTCAACGATCTTTAGTTCAACCATTGGGGGGGATGCTGCCACCGTGGTGTTGAGATCATCGATCGCTTATTGAAAGTTGCCAACGGCATCGTCGATGCGCTGGACCTTCTCGCCGAGGATGACATCGGCCTTGGCCTTCAGTTTCTCTTCGTTGGCCTTCTTGAAGTCTTCGAAGGCTTTGCAGGTGGTGTCCCATGCCGAACTGGAAAAAGCGCACGCCATCAATACCTTGTGAGTTTGGGGGACAAAACGCCTACGCTTGAAATCATTTGTCTTTTCGTTTCGATTATCCCACGCAACTCATCAGTTACGGTTCACACACAACCTGTAGGGATCGGCAAAATTTTGCCGTGGAGCCTGCCGTCAATGTCCTTCGTTCAATTGCAGCCGCAAGAGCGGCAACGACATGTCGTTGTGACGACGTTTCACGAACAGGGCTACCGCGACTATGGCAAACGATGCATCGAAAGCTTTCTTCGATACTGGCCCAAAGACGTGTCGCTCTTGGTGTACGCTGAGGATGTAGATGTCGAGGAAAGGGATAGCCGTCTTCAGATCTTCGACCAAAATGCAACCCTGCCACGTTTGCTCGAATTTCGAAAAGCATTTGGCGAGAACCCGTTGGCCCAGGGAATTCGACCATCTAGCGACAGCTTAGAGCGCAATTTCCTGTGGGATGCTGTTCGCTTTTCCAACAAGGTCTACGCCGTGACCGATGCGATCCGCAGATGCCGGACAGTTGCAGATCATCTCATATGGCTCGATGCTGATACAGTCACTCACACCGAAATTCCCCATAGCCTTCTTGAGAGAGTTGCGCCACAAGGCGACCAGCTTGCAGCTTACCTCAATCGGAAAATATACCCGGAATGCGGATGGGTGGGATACAACCTCCGTCATGAAGAAATACTGACGTTCGCCGAGCGTTTCGAGGACATTTATGCGTCCGGTTACTTCCTCACTCAAAAAGAGAGCCACGATAGCTTTCTTTTTTGGAAGATCGTCCAGCAAATGGAGCGAGACGGAGAGGCGAAATTCAAGCTTTTGGGTTCCAGCCTCACGAGGTCCCACGTTTTTCTCAACAGCATACTCGGTAAATATATGGATCACCTCAAAGGCGATAGAAAAGCAGCCGGGAAGAGTCTTAAGAGCGACCTGAGGTGGCGCCGGCGACCTGAATGGTTGAAATGATCGGGCAAGGAAGGCTTTTGCCCAACCTTGGCCCTTGATAGATGCCCAGCGGGGCCCATCCTCGGGTTCCTTTCGTCGCTATAGAATAGCTTGTCGGATCTGGATGGACATGAACCCCAGTGCAAAGCCAGCCAGTCGCATGACCGAATGGCGAGCCATCCTAGACCACCATTTTAAAGCCCTCGGCTTAAAGCCGTCGGCATTTGGGAAAGCGAAAGCTATCGGATTATCCATTTCATTCCGAAGCAGCGGGCAAAGGTTAACTGAACGTCCAGCCGCTACCGCTGGCCAACCATAACAGCTCTCAGCGCCTCCCTACCATTTCGTCGGCTTGACTCTGCTGCAAACTAGAACATAATAAGAACATCGAAGCCGCAGCAAGCGGCATTCATATTCACGCCGACGGTTTGGCTGCTGTGAACCACACAGGAGGACGGAGAGATGTTGCTTAAAAACAGCTACTTTGAGAAGGCCGGCGTCTGGCCGAGGGCAGAGCTGGACCAGGGTTATCTAACCCTGACCCGACCAATTATGAACATCGAAAGTCTTGAGCCATATCTGTTGAAGGCCGCCGAGGAATTTCCCGAAATCCTCGACTCCTGTCGCTTGAACAGCGCGATATCTGATGCGATCGCTCGCGAAGAATGTCCCCAATCGTTTGAGGCGTTTCGCAATATGGAAGTCGCGTTCGATGGCACACTCGATAGCGGCCAATCAGGAAATCAACTGGACATCGCATTCAGCAAGGAATTGGGCATCGCGCTTGTCGCCTACGTCGGTCACGGCGTTCCGTTGATTGTCAAGCGCTACGCCTGTGCATCGCCGGACGACGCCGTCGATTTGTGGCTGAAGGAAGCGGCCCAGCCCCTGATCTTTGCAGATGACGAGGAAGACGACATTGAACGAGCCACATCAAATCTGCAGTGAGGGCCAGCCGGAGATCGACGCGGCCATCGCCTGTCATGACGGTGACGCACGAGCGACGATCGCGACCCTCCTTGCCGACGGCCGCCACCTGCGCGAACAACTTGCCTTGGCATCCGGTGCTCTGAGCCGAGGCTTGGTTCGAGGATGGACGCCGGCATTCGATCGGCCCTGAGACATGCCAGAATCCCATCGAAAATGGCCTCCGCACCCCTACGTGGCAGCGCAAGAACAGACGATGTCAAAGGCAAAAGACATCGGCCAGCTCGTCAAGATCACCTGCACCTGGTGCAGAATGACCCGGCGCTATCGGGCCGGCGACATGCTGCTGGTCTGTGGCGACGTGGCGATCTTCGATATTCCCGGACGCTTCCGCTGCGAAAAATGCAAGCGCAAGGACTACATGGACGCAATCTTCGAGCTTCCGACAGCGCGGGAAATGGTCGGCATGACCATTCGCAAGCTGGTGCGGATCAAGACCATCCAACGGCCGGTCTGGGAAGACGTGATGCTTTAGGAAGACAATGAGCAGACGAAAAGGCGAGATCACCCGGCATTTCGTTGATGTCGGCTGGCCGCATCAGGTCATATTGGCCTGGGAGTACCGGCCGGTTTCGGAGCGCATGGTGATCATGGCAGACGCCACCGAATTGGGATGTTCGCCGCACAGTCGTTCGGCCCGATATTACGATGAGAGCTACCTGGTCTTTTGCTTTGCCGAGCGCGAAGCTGCGCTGCAGTTTCGCCAGCGGTACAAGGGTGAGATCATCGATCCATCCGAGCTGTCAAAGCTCGGCCACTGGACGCCTTCGGAGGATGGAATCTGCAATCTCTACCGGATGACATCGAACCAGGAAGCCATCAGGCAAATCACTGACGCCATGATCGACAGCATCGGCAACATGGAACCAACCGTCGAGGTCTATCCCGACCGCTCCGGCCCGGTAGTCCGCAACAGGCCGAAGGGGCGCGAGCTGGCAGCACTGACCTGGGGCATGCCGTCACCGCCATTTCTCACCAATGGAAAGCCTGATAGCGGCGTGACCAACATCCGCAACATCGGCTCGCCGCATTGGCGGCGCTGGCTAGGCCCCGATAGTCGCTGCCTTGTTCCTTGGACTGAGTTCTGTGAGTGGGAAGACACCAAGCCGAAGAAGACCAAGCGCTGGTTTGCCCTCGATAAGGACAAGCCCCTTGCCTTCTTTGCCGGTGTCTGGACGACTTGGCATGGCGTGCGCGGCTCGGTAAAGACACCACGTGCCGGTCAGCATCACCTTTATGCCTTTCTGACATGTGAGCCGAATTCAGTCGTCGCGCCGATCCACCCGAAGGCAATGCCGGTGATCTTGACCACATCCGAAGAGATCGAAATCTGGCTGACGGCACCATGGGAAGAAGCGAAGGCGTTGCAGCGACCGCTGCCTGACGATGGGCTCGTTTTGTTACCGCTCGAAAGTCAGTCAGCATAACAGAAGACACCACGAAGCGGCGGCATATGGCTCGATGGCTCACGATTGCCATGGCGGTAAATGGGGACCTGTTATTGCAAGCCCTCAAGGGAGAGGCTGGCAACGCTCCGGGCACGGGTCCGCCAGCCTCCGCAGAGCATAACCCTGCGTACCCGGCGATGGTGGGCAACCGGATACAACCCGAAGCAGATCACACAGATATGAGATCGGGCTGAGGCGATATCCCATCAGGTTGCGCCAAGTCCCTTTGAACATTTGACAGCATCATTTTTCTGACGATACCTTCAATTCAGGGGCGAGTGTTCGTGCAGTGGGGGGTTGCTGTGTTTCTAGAGACGTTTTCCTTTGTAAAGCGTAATCCATTCATGTTCATGTCCATGGTTGCACTGGGTTGGGCGATAGTGGCTTACAACGAATTCAGCGGCGGGAAAGCCAAGTCTGCCGCATTCTTTGCCACGTTTTACCTCGCGTATTACGTTCAGAATGAAATTCTCAATGGCCTCGCCCCCGGTTCTGGGCGCAGCCGAGGAAAGATGCCCGGTCTCCGCGGCTTCATCTGGAAAAATCTTCTTCTAATGCTAGCGGCGATGGCGATCGGTGTTGGCATCCCGCTTGCCTGGGGCGCCCACTCATTTTCGAAAGGCTGGTTTGTATTCCTCTGTGCGGTACTAATGTCCGTTTCATATGCGTTGATACTTGCCCTTGTCGGAACTTGGCCGATCGCCGGAATTGCCGGCTCGACTACAGGCTTGGTGGACGCCTTTGGCAGAGGTCGACGGAAACTATTGCCGACTTTTTTCCGACTGATCGCAGCGCTAGTGTTGCCCTACTTCACAATATTTGTCCTGGTAGCTGCGGCTTCATTGACGACGTACAACGTTGACGACCTCTTTCAGGACGGCAACCTCAACATCCTCAACGCGTTGTTCGTCTTGGTCTCTGAATGCCTGGAAACGTTTGGAATTTGCTACATGTCGATAATTTTAGCCCGCAAACTACAGACTTCGGACGCTGCCCGATACCGCGAGTGGAAGGAAGTGCGAGAGGATGGTGCATCAGGGGCGAGCGACGTGTCCACCATCTTCAACTAATACCCGTGAGCGCTGAGATCTCGTGGCCCAGCCTGGGCTACAGATCTCCATACCCGCTCGGATCAATGCGACGAGCCCTGGTCGGCCGCAGGACGAATGCAAAAAAGGCCCGCCACCATGGATGGTGACGGGCCAGGCAATGGGGGATACTATTTCAATCCACGTCTGCATTAATATTAGGCGCCTTGAATATAAATTAGTCAAGCGCCAAAGTTGTGCTTCGAGATCCGCACGAGTATCGTACTTCGATTGCGCTGGCGTCGGCCCTCAGATCTCCCGATCGTAGCGAAAGTAGCTGCTCTTGTGCATGATCGTCGGACCAGTTGCGCCACGCAGTGCGGCCTATCCAGCCCGAACGTCGCGCCAAATTGATTAAGCGATACGACGACGGACTTCATATTGCTTTCACCTGCCCCTTCGTAGGGCGCGAATGTGTTGAGCGGTGACAATGTCGCCCATGGAAATCGCCCGATTGATTTTATGTGTGAAACATCGTCAGCCCCTTGGAACGGCGACGCCTAACGCTAGGTTCGGCGCTGCGATGGGAAGCATGACGGGGGTAAGGCGTGAATTACGATTGGAGTGGTGCGCGAGCGCGCCGTATCAAGTTGCTCAAGGCCAGCATCTCGCTGCTGATTGTTCTGGCCGCAATCAGCTATCCGGCAATGGTCCTTTTTCGCGCCATCTAGCCGGTTCGCCTCGGCTCTACGGAAATTGGTGATTTTGGTGGTAGCCCTTAGGGCTATTGAAGTCCGAAAAATCCGGAATTATCTTTTTCTCCTGTCGTTCCACTTGGAGGATGAAACGATGAGAGAACAGAGGATAAAACCAACCGACGAACCCCTGACATCCCGAGATCTTGGCGTCTGCCAATCGGTCCACAACACCGTATGCGACGAGCAGAAATGTGCCCCCGGCTCGGAGGAAGCCAACAGGGTTGCCGCCATAACCATCCATCTCTATCGCCAAGGCGTCAGAGACGAACAAAAGCTTCTAGAATTGGTAAGGGCCGCGCGTGGCATCCAATTTGAACTCGAGGATGCCAAGCGCGAAAGGAGATCGCCGACCTAACGGTAGTCAACGTCTAGGCTGCAAGCGTATGTGGGCGAGACCGACATCCTCTTTGGAAAACCTGTCCGTCGTGATTGAGGGGCCATGCATAAGCTCATGCCAGAACAAAAGTAGCTCGTATTTGTCCCGCACATTCGACAGTTCTAAAATGTGGGGCAAAAAGGCCGATTTTCATCAACAAAAACAGCCGCAACGTTGGTAGGTGGTGCCCCATGCCGGAGTCGAACCAGCACTTCTTTCGAAACTCGATTTTGAGTCGAGCGCGTCTACCAATTCCGCCAATGGGGCAACGGATACCGACGAGCCGGGTCTCTAGCATGCGACCGGGCGCCCGCGCAAGGCGGGCCGGCGACTTATTACGTGCGTTTTCGGATAGTTGAGGCCGAGCCCGCGGTCTTGTCGACCACGGGCGATTTGATGGTTGCAGCTAGTGGGCGACAGCCGGGCCCTTGTTGGTCAGGCCGGATTTCTTGAGTGTGATCGCAAGGATCGAGGCGAGCATGCAAAAGGCGCCGGCGACGAAGAAGGCGGGCAGATAACTCTGCAGTTCGGTGCGCGATAGGCCTGCTCCAAATGCCGCCGTTGCAGCGCCCAACTGATGGCCGGCGAAGATCCAGCCGAAGACGAGGCCTGCCTTCTCCGGGCCGAAGCGATCGGCGGCAATCTTCACGGTCGGGGGCACAGTGGCGATCCAGTCTAGGCCGTAGAAGACCGCAAAGATCGACAGGCCGTAGAAGGAGAAGTGGCTGAAGGGCAGGAACAGCAGCGACAGACCGCGAAGCCCGTAATACCAGAACAGCAGCCAGCGATTGTCGAAGCGGTCGGAAAGCCAGCCGGACCCGATCGTGCCGAAGAAGTCGAAAATGCCCATGACGGCGAGCACGCTGGCGGCAGCGACCGGCACAATGCCGTAGTCGCCACAGAGCGTGACGAAATGGGTCTGGATCAACCCGTTGGTGCTGAGCCCGCAGATGAAGAAGGTGGCAAATAGGATCCAGAAGGTCGAGGTCTTGGAGATTTCCTTAAGCGTTATCAGCGGCGAGGTCAGAAGCGTCAGCAGGCCGACGCCGGCCTGTGGCGCCGGCGTGATCGTCGTTTCGCCATAGATCGGCAGATTGACGTCGGCCGGGCGGTCACGCATTAGGCAAAGGACGATGAGCGCTGCGAGCATCAGCAGACCGCAGACAAAGATAATGGTTGCGCGCCAGCCATAGCGTGTGGTCAGTTCTGCCATCAATGGCAGGAAGACAAGCTGGCCGGTGGCCGAACTGGCCGAGAGCATACCGATGACGAGGCCGCGCTGCTTGTTGAACCAGCGCGTCGAAACGGTGGCAGCAAGCACCATCGCGGTCAAGCCGGTGCCAAAGCCGACAACGACGCCCCAAAGCAGCAGCAATTGCCAAAGCTGCGTCATGAACAGGGAGCCGATGAAGCCGAGGCCGATGGTGGTCAGCGCAAAGAAGATGACGGGGCGCAGGCCAAAGCGGTTCATGAAGGCTGCGGCAAAGGGACCCATCAGGCCGAACAGCACCAGGCGGATGGCAAGCGCCGACGAAATCGACGATGTGCTCCAGCCGAATTCATCCTCGAGCGGCTTGATGAGGACGCCAGGAGCGCCCATGGCGCCGGCGGTGACCAGCATGGTGAGGAAAGTCGCGGCGACGACGACCCATCCATAATGGATGTTGCGCCGGGCAAGGGTCGAGGCGAGGGCGGTGGAGACCATGGGGCGTGTTCCAGTGAGGGTTGAGATCAGCGGACTGGGTGGGTCAGGCGGTCGACAGAGGCGAATTTTCCACCGGCTAGGCTATTCTTGAGCGAAGATTTCGTCAGCATATCATGGGTCAAGCCGAGCGGAACAGCACTGGCTATCTTCAGACGGTTAAGACAGACATGTCGCTCGGGTCGCTTCAATCGCATAGCGCTTTTCCGTCGATGGAGAATTTAGATGATGGTCATCATATTTGTTGCTTATTGATGATGGCTGTCATATAAATTGTCAAGCGTCAATTCGGAGAAATCTTGATGAGGGTGAGCCGCGAGAAATTCGCTGAAAACCGCGAGAGGATATTGCAGGTCGCGGGCGAGCTTTTTCGCGCAAAGGGCTTTGACGGCATCGGCGTTGCCGAGATCATGAAGGCGGCAGGTCTCACCCATGGCGGCTTTTACGGTCATTTCTCTTCAAAGGACGATCTTGCCCGCGAGGCGAGCAAGGCGCTGGTGGCAAAGACCAAGGAGCGCTGGCAGGCGGTCATCGACAATGCGCCGGAAGAGCCGCTGGATGCCCTACTTCGGCACTACCTCTCGCGCCGCAATCTTGAAAGCAGCGATTGCGTCTTTGCGTCGCTCACGCAGGAAGTCAGCCGCCATGGCCCCGCCATGCAATCCACCTTCACCGGCGGGCTGATGGATCTGGCAACGATCCTTGAACAGGTAACGCCAGGAGATACGCCGGAAGAACGCCGACGCAAGGCGCTTGCCAGCCTGTCGTCGATGATGGGCGCCGTCATTCTGGCCCGAGCGATGGACAATCCTCATCTGGCGGACGAATTGCTTGCAGCCACGCAGGCGGAGCTTTCCCCAGATTCGGATGACGCCGCCGGCAAGGCTTAAATCATTGTTTTCGTGAATTGATTGCTATCGCCGGAAAGCCAGAAGCCCACTTGCCTCGACGATTTCCGCAAAGCGGCCGTCGGGTGCTGCCTCACTCAGTTCGCGGCGCAAAGCTGCTTCGAATTCATCTACCTTGTCACCGAGCGCCTGTTTCGAGGTCACCGACATCGAGAAGGCGCGGCCGATGATGTCGTCGATTTCAAGCGTGCGTTCGAAGACGATGCCGATGCGTTCCAGTTTGGAAAATGGCGAACGCAGAAGAACGATCTCGTGCGGTTCCCACTCCTTGCTCTTGCGTTTCCGGCGATCAGCGCTGCGCTCCGGCGAAAAGGTTTCGCCAAGTCGTTCGACGATGCCACGCCAGTCCGGCGTCGTCGAAATGTGGCGATCGTGGAACAGTGCTACCGCGCCTCCAGGCTCCACCAGGCCATCGAGTGCCGCAAGCGTTGCCGGACGGTCCATCCAATGAAACGAGCGGCCCATCGCGACGAGATGAATTTTCCCGATATCCGGGCCGAGATCATAGGAGGAGCCGTGGCGAAGGCGGAGGACGATGCCGGCGTCGCGGGCGCCAGCTCCTGCAGCCGCAAGCATTTCGGGTTCGGGATCCATGGCGGTCACTTCGGCGCCCAGCTTTGCAAAGGCGATGCCGAGCTGGCCCGGTCCGCAGCCGAGATCGAGGACGTGGTCGCCGGGCCGCATGCCGGAACGTTCCGCCACCCGGGCGACAAGTTCAGAAGGGTAGGGAACCCGGAAGCGGAGATAGAAAGCCGCAGTCGACTGAAACCGGCGAGCCTCGAAGGGGACAGTCATCATCGGCGCATCCTCGAATGCTTTGATCAGTGTTACCGTCGGCTCATGACCGGCGCGTGAAAATCGACGCTTGCCCGCTCAGCCTCGAGCAGAATGTGCTTACTTGAAGCCGGCCACCGTGCGCGGCACGTAGGGTTCCTCCAGCGTTGTGATTTCCTCCGGCTTCAGTTTGACCGAAAGGGCGGCTACCGCGTCCGTCAGATGATGCGGCTTCGAGGCGCCGATGATCGGCGCCGTGACGGCGCTCTTTTGCAGTATCCACGCGGTGGCGATCTGGGCGCGTGGAACGCCATGGACAGCCGCCAGCGCACCAACGGCATCGATGATCTTGTGATCTGAATCGATCGCCTGAGTATAGAGCGTCTTGCCGAACTGGTCCGTCTCCTGGCGCGAGGTGCTTTCGTTCCAGTCGCGGGTCAGGCGACCGCGCGCCAGCGGGCTCCAGGGGATGACGGCGATCTTCTGGTCCTCGCAGAAGGGAAGCATTTCACGTTCCTCTTCGCGGTAGAGCAGGTTGACATGGTTCTGCATGCTGGCGAACTGCGTCCACCCGTTGAGGCGGGAAATGTAAACAGCCTTGGCAAACTGCCAGGCATACATCGAGGACGCGCCGATATAGCGCGCCTTGCCCGCCTTGACGACGTCGTGCAATGCCTCGAGCGTTTCCTCGATCGGCGTCGTGTGATCATATCTGTGTATCTGGTAGAGATCGACATAATCGGTGCCGAGCCTTCTCAGGCTATTGTCGATCTCGTCGAAGATCGCCTTGCGCGACAGGCCGGCGCCGTTCGGGCCGGGGCGCATGCGATTGAAGACCTTCGTTGCCAGAACGATGTCCTCACGGCGGGCGAAATCCTTGATAGCGCGACCGATGATCTCCTCCGAGGAGCCGTCCGAATAGGTGTTTGCGGTATCGAGAAAGTTGATCCCGAGCTCGATAGCCTGCCTGATCAGCGGGCGGCTTGCTTGCTCGTCCAGCGTCCAGGCGTGATTGCCGCGATCAGCAGTGCCATAGGTCATGCAGCCGAGGCAGATGCGCGACACTTCGAGACCGGTCGAGCCGAATTTTACGTATTCCATCGAGATTCTCCGTCCTGTTGTCGAACCGATGCGATGCGCGCCACCGCCGGGGGAAGGTAGGGCCTGCCATCGTATCGTAAAGCTAGATCAGTTCTGCCTCGACGATTAGCTCAATAATTCGTGATAGGCTTTGAAGAGGAACTAACAATTTGAGCCGTGGATGGAGGCTGATGGGCAAAAACATTTTGCGTTATTGCTCACAGAGTATTAGCTGCAGTGCAGCATCGAACGGACTGTCAGCATGAAACTTTCCCTTAGCGAGGACTATAACGCGCTTTATCGTGATTTCTCCTGGCAGATGCCGCAATGGTTCAACATCGGGCATTCGGTCAGCGACGCCTGGGCGGAGCGGGAGCCGGAGCGGATATGCCTTGAGCATTTCAGTCCGCAAGGCAATCATGCCAGTTTGACCTATGGCGAACTTGCGAGACATTCGGCAGCCTTCGCCAATGCGCTAACCACCCTTGGCGTCAAATCCGGTGACCGCGTCGCGCTGCTCCTACCGCAATGTTTCGAGACGGTCGTCGCCCATGTGGCAATCTACAAGATGGGCGCGATCGCCCTGCCGTTGGCGCTGCTGTTCGGGATCGAGGCGTTGGAATATCGGTTGAAGGTGGCCGGTGCCGCCGCCATCGTCACCAATGCCTTCGGTCTCGAACGGCTGCGACCCATCCGCGATAGTTTGCCAGATCTTGTTCATGTGATCAGCATCGACGGCGCTGAGGCTGGTGTCGAGGATTTCGCAGCGCTCGTTGCAGCCCAGTCTGCCGTGTTTCCAGTCGTAAGGACAGGCCCCGATGACCCGGCGCTGATGATCTTCACCTCCGGAACCACCGGTCCGCCCAAGGGCGCACTGCATGGTCACCGTGTGCTGCTGGGCCATATTCCCGGCATGCAGTTTGCCCATGAGCGCTTTCCGCAACCTGGCGACAGGGTCTGGACGCCGTCCGATTGGGCCTGGGCGGGCGGGCTGCTCAATGCGTTGCTACCAAGCCTTTTTCTTGGCGTCCCCGTCGTGTCGTCGCCGGCACAAAAGTTCGATGGGCACATGGCATACCGCATCATGTCCGAGATGAAGGTGCGCAACGCCTTCATTCCGCCGACGGCACTCAGATTGCTGAAGTCGGTCGACAACTCGCAGGCGCGATATGACCTCCAATTGCGCACCATCGGCTCGGCCGGCGAAATGCTCGGCCGCGAGACATTCGAATGGACCCGCGCGACGCTTGGGGTCACTGTCAATGAATTCTACGGCCAGACGGAATGCAATTTCGTGCTTTCCTCCAGCGCCGCTTTCGGCGTCAGTCGCGCTGGGGCGACGGGAAAGCCGGTTCCCGGGCACCGTGTTGCCATCGTCGCTGAGACAGGCCGCGAATTGGCGGCCGGCGAGACAGGCCAGATCGCAATTCGACGTCCGGACCCGGTGATGTTTCTCGGTTATTGGCAGGATATAGAGGCGACCGCCGCCAAATTTGTCGACGACTGGCTTCTGACCGGCGACC
This sequence comes from Rhizobium sp. 2YAF20, assembly GCF_052114685.1. Classification (NCBI taxonomy): domain Bacteria; kingdom Pseudomonadati; phylum Pseudomonadota; class Alphaproteobacteria; order Hyphomicrobiales; family Rhizobiaceae; genus Rhizobium; species Rhizobium sp. 2YAF20. The sequence goes on from NZ_JBFRFF010000035.1 coordinate 40,974, forward strand.
TTGGCTGGCAGGATGCCGATGGATATGTCACCTTCGTCGGCCGCGACGACGATGTCATCACCTCTTCCGGCTATCGCATCGGGCCGAGTGAAATCGAAGACTGCCTGATCGGCCATCCCGCGGTGCAACTCGCCGCCGCCGTTGGCAAGCCCGATCCCGTGCGCACCGAGATCGTCAAGGCCTATGTGGTGCTCGTTCCCGGCCGGGAGCCGAGCGAAGCGCTTGCCGCGGAGATCCGCGACTGGGTCAAGACGCGGCTTTCAATGCACGAATATCCGCGCGAGATCGAATTTGTCGAGGGCTTGCCTTTGACGACGTCGGGAAAGGTCATCCGCCGCCTGCTGCGGGATCGGGCCGCTGCGGAGGTCTCACCGACTAGCGGCCGGTAAGCGACAGTATTTTTTCGCGCAGCCTCTTTGCGACATTCCGGGTGTTTCGGTACATATGCAGCTGGGTGGCGGCCTGGCGGACATCGCGGTCGCTGTTCTGCGTCAGCCCGATGATCAACGTCCCCATGTCCTCGCGCTCCTTCCAGAAGCGGCTCATGATCGGATGGTCGGGAACGGCGCAGGAATCGGAGCGCACGATGTTGGCATCATCGAGATGCCATTGGGTCAACTCGCCGAGCAACAGCTTGCCGGGCGAACAGCGGGAATAATCCTCGTCGAAGGTGGTCTTCCAGGTATAAGCCTCGCCACCCATCATCAGAACGATCATCGAGGCCATTGCCTTGCCGTTGAGATCGAGGGTGTGGATGCGGACGGCGTCGACGGCGGAAAGGTTGGAGATCGCCTCCCGCGCGAAAGCCGCGTGGTGCCGATCAAGCAGCAGGGCGGAGCGCTTCTTGCCTTTCCAGCCGCTCGATTCCAGCGAAAGGAACTCTTCCATCCGGCGATGGATATCGGCAGGCTGTCGGGCGACGTTGTAGGTCACCTCGCCCTGCTCGTCCAAAAGCCGGCGCTGGCGGCGCATTTCTCGAAGATGCGATGGTGCTACGGCGTTTTGGAGATAAACCGGCGCATCCTCGGTGCTCTGCAACATCGGGCGCTGATAGGGATTGGCGACGGTCACAGGCAGGTTGCGGCCGATGGCGACGACCTTGGCCATCTGCACGAAGCGGCCATTCAGCCTGACGTCGGGCAGCACCAGCGTCGTCGGCAGTCGAGCGTCCGCCTTGGCCAGGGCCTCCAGGAGGTTGTCGAGCGTTTCGGCCGCATCTTCGACGTCGACGAGCGGTGTGCCGAGTGGGCCGAAGGTGTTCGACCAGACACGGATGATCGAGGGGCCGACGGCAAAGCCAGGCTTTTCGATCGAGAGCGGCATCAGCAACCGCATCCGGCTGCGCTTGTCCTTGTTGTCGCGGATGAGCGCAAGTCGTATCTGGCGTTCGTCCAGCCGCGGCATGGCCGGAGCCAGCATGCCGCCGGAGAAGAAGACGTTCGGCTCCATGGCGCGATTGGAGAGAAAATCGAGCTCCTCCTGCAACTCGTAGCCGAGCCTTGAGGGATAGAGGCACAGCTCGCGGCCAGGGCGTCCGACTTCGATGCGGGTTTCGGCTCGCGGGGTTTCGAAATGCAACGCTGCAAGCTCGTGCATCATCGGGTTTGATTTGCTGTTGGTACTTTCGCTGAACGGAGGGCGCGTCATTGCTTGCGAGCCTCAGTGGTCGTGGCGATGAGCGATGGACGAGCGAAGACGAACAGGACGATCCCAAGCGTCCGTCGCACCGCAAGGTGCAGCAGCAGCGCTTCCAAGGCCATGGCGCCGGCGGTGGCGATTGCCGCTCCCTCGATATCGAAATACGGAATGAGCGTCACGTTGAGACCGATACCCGTTGCAAGCGTCACGGCATAAAGGCAGGCACAGAGCTTTTGATGCCCCGACATCATCAGAAGCATTTCCCCCGGACCGACCACCGCCTTGGTGAGAATGCCGCCCAAGAGTATGGCCATGACGATGTGGCCCGCAGCGAAGGCTGCGCCAAAGAGAGAGAGCAGAAACTGACCGGCGGCGAGAACGGCAAGGCCGACGGCCAAGGCCGGCCAGAACGTCCAACGGGCGGCCTCGGCTGCAAAGGCGGCAAGTTTTGTCCGGTCACCTTCGGCGATGATGGTTGAAAAGCGTGGACCCGCCGCAGCCTTTACCGAGAAATAGACGAAATGCACGAGTGCCATGGTCTTGGCGGCTGCAAAGTAGATGGCAACCTTCTCCGGCGGCAAACAGATGCCGACCACGATCACATCGGAGTTTGTCAGAAGGTATCCGACGCCTTCGATCAGGAAAATCGGGAAGGCAACCGCGAACCAGGTCGAGAACGCGATCGTGCGCGGACCGGTCGCATAATGGGTGCGCATGCGTGCGGTGACGGCGAGATATTGTGCAGCGGTGGTCACAAACGTCGCGGCGAGTGCTGCGCCAATCGCCGTAATTGCGGTATGGGGTGCTCCGGCAGTGACGGCCGCCAGCATGAATGCGAGGATCAACGTCGGGCGGATGAGAAAGGTCGGGCTCAATGCCATGACCGGCCAGTGGTTGGCGCGCGCCGTGCCATCGAGCACGTCACCCAGAGCAATCAGGGGCATGAGGAAAAGGCCGATGAAGATCGGCACCACATAGAAGTTTTCGATGATGCCGCCAAAGAAATAGAGTGCGGCGAACCCGACAATCGCAAGGCCTCCGGCGGAAGCCAGCGCAAAGCGCCGGGCAGTACTCGTCAGGCCGCGAACCAGATCGTTGACGCCTGCCGCGCGGTATTCCGGCAGGAAGCGGATGACCGCGGTATGAAAGCCGAGACAGGACAAATTGCCGAAAAGCACCATCAGAACCCAGACGAAAACGAAGATGCCGTACTCGAACCCACCCATCATGCGCGCAAGGATCACCTGCGAGAGGAAGGCAAGAGCTGCACTGCCTATGCGGATGGCAAAGGCAACCAGCGCCATCCTCTGCGCCAGCGCCTGCTCATCGCGTGTAGAAAGCAAACTATACAACTTATTGACGAACGACAACAGCGATGCACGCAGCCCAGTAGGCAGCATTCTTTCCGCTGTTTCGATGACCGCTGTAATCAACGCGCAATACTCTAGATGCAGTCCTGGCCTCAGCCAAGTCTTGGCAGGTCAGGGTTAAGAAACGGTTGTTCGACCGGCTTTTTATGCGGCGTCGCTAAATTTGCTGGAGATAATTCATATCAAAATATTCTGCCTGCAGCGCCAAGGCGTTGGGGCAATAAAAATGCCGCCAGAAGGCGGCATTTCCAATCGAGACGGGCGATATTCAAACGATCTCTGGTTCGAAGGCGCCGTGGCAATGCTTGTATTTCTTGCCGGAGCCACAAGGGCATGCCTCGTTGCGCCCGACGCGGCCCCAGGTCTCGGGTCTGTCGGGGTCGCGGCTTTCCGGCGCGACGGCAACATCGGTTGCAGGCATGATGCGAGCAAAGTCATCCTCGCCGGTCGAGGCGTCGAGGTGGTGCCCGAACATGGCGGGCGGCTCGGGCTGCTGCGGCTGCTGGACGAGTTCGACGCGTGACAGCTGTGCCGTGACCGCCTGGCGCAGATTGTTGAGAAGGGCTTGGAAAAGCTCGAAGGCTTCGGCCTTGTATTCCTGCAGCGGATCGCGCTGTGCGTAGCCGCGGAAGCCGATGACGGAACGCAAGTGGTCGAGATTGACGATGTGCTCGCGCCAAAGACCGTCCAGCGTCTGGAGGATTACCGAGCGCTCGACATAGTGCATGATCTCGGGACCGAAACGTTCGGCCTTCTCCCCAGCTGCCTTGTCGGCAACTTCGGTGATACGGGCGCGGATGTCGTCTTCGGCGATGCCTTCTTCCTTGACCCAGTCTTCAACAGGAAGATCGAGATCGAAGAAGTTGGCGATATCGGCCTTGAGGCCGCTTGCATCCCATTTCTCGGCATAGGCACGCTCGGGAATGTACTTGACAACGATATCGTCGATGACGTCGTGGCGCATATCGGCGATGGTCTCGGAGATGTTCTGCGCTTCCATGAGTTCGACGCGCTGCTCGAAAATAACCTTTCGCTGGTCATTGAGGACGTCGTCGTACTTCAGGAGGTTCTTGCGGATGTCGAAGTTGCGGGCTTCGACCTTTTTCTGCGCGCGCTCGAGCGCCTTGTTGATCCAGGGATGGACGATGGCCTCGCCTTCCTTGAGACCCAGCTTCTGCAGCATGCCGTCCATGCGGTCGGAGCCGAAGATGCGCATCAGATCGTCCTGGAGCGACAGGTAGAACTTGGAGCGGCCCGGGTCGCCCTGGCGGCCTGAGCGACCGCGCAGCTGGTTGTCGATACGGCGACTTTCGTGGCGCTCCGTCGCAATGACGTAAAGGCCGCCGGCGTCGATCGCCTTCTGCTTTAGAACCTTGATTTCCTCGGCGATTGCCTGGATCTTCGCGTCCCGTTCAGGACCTGGCTCGACTTCGCCGAGTTCGCGTTCGACGCGCATTTCAAGATTGCCGCCGAGCTGGATGTCGGTACCGCGGCCGGCCATGTTGGTCGCGATCGTCACGCCGCCCGGCACGCCGGCCTGTGCAACGATATAGGCTTCCTGCTCATGGTAGCGGGCGTTGAGGATCTGGAAGTCGGTGAAGCCTTCCTTGCGCATGCGTTCGGCAAGCAGCTCGGACTTCTCGATCGACGTCGTGCCGACGAGAACCGGCTGGCCGCGCTTGTGTGCGTCGAGAATGTCGGCGACGATCGCCTTGAACTTCTCCTCGAAGCTCCGGTAGACCTCGTCATCCTCGTCGATGCGCTTGATCGGCAGGTTGGTCGGGACTTCGATGACGTCAAGGCCATAGATGTTGCCGAATTCTTCGGCTTCCGTCGACGCCGTACCGGTCATGCCGGCGAGCTTGTCGTACATGCGGAAATAATTTTGGAAAGTGATCTGCGCCAGCGTCTGGTTTTCCGGCTGGATCTTCACTCTTTCCTTGGCTTCGAGTGCCTGGTGCTGCCCGTCCGAATAACGCCGGCCCGGCATCATGCGGCCGGTGAACTCGTCGATGATCACCACTTCGTCGTTGCGGACGATATAGTCCTTGTCGCGCTGGAACAGCTTGTGGGCCTTCAGCGCATTGTTGATGTGGTGGACGATCGCGACGTTCTCGATGTCATAAAGAGCATTGCCCTTGAGCAGCCCGGCGTCGCGAAGGATTGTTTCGAGCTTCTCAGTGCCGGCTTCCGAGAAGTTGGCCGAGCGCTGTTTTTCGTCGATCTCGTAATCTTCGGCCGTCAGCAACGGAATAAAGGCGTCGATGGTAGTGTAAAGGTCGGAACGGTCGTCGAGCGGACCGGAAATGATCAGCGGCGTGCGGGCTTCGTCGACAAGGATCGAGTCCACTTCGTCGACGATTGCAAAGTAATGTCCGCGCTGCACCATCTGCGCTCGGTCATACTTCATATTGTCGCGGAGATAGTCGAAACCAAGCTCGTTGTTGGTAGCGTAGGTGATGTCGCAGGCATAGGCTGCCTGGCGTTCCTCGTCGGAAAGACCGTGGACGATCACGCCGGTGGTCAAGCCCAGGAAGCCGTAGATGCGTGCCATCGTCGCCGAGTCGCGCTGTGCCAGGTAGTCGTTGACGGTAACGACGTGAACGCCCTTGCCGGCAAGCGCGTTCAGATAGACCGGCAGCGTTGCGACCAGCGTCTTGCCTTCGCCAGTCTTCATTTCGGCGATGGCGTCCGAATGCAGGATCATGCCGCCGACCAGCTGAACGTCAAAAGGTCGCATGCCCAAAACGCGGCGCGACGCCTCGCGTACAACGGCAAAGGCTGGAACCAGAAGATCGTCGAGCGTCTTTCCGGCGGCAAGCTGCTCGCGGAACTCAACCGTCTTTGCGGCCAGCTGCTCGTCGGTGAGGGCGCGCATGCCTTCTTCGAGCGGGTTGATCGCGGCGACGTTGGGCTGAAACGCCCGGACACGCCGCTCGTTGGCCGAGCCAAACAACTTTCGGGCTATTCCACCAAAGCTGACCATATGACTGGTCCTTTCTGAATTTACATCCCGACGTTTCTACAATGGCCGTCCCGAAAAAATCAGCCGATTGCCTTGAAACGCCCGGAAACTGATCTGGACGCGAGGTTGCGTGACAGATAAGAGGGGGGTCGATTGATGTCAACGGGAATGGCGGATACACAAAGGCCACATTCTTATGAGGAACACATTTTTCCGGCCGGTTTTAGGCGTATTGATGCCGGCGAGAACACCAAAGGGTTTATTCATGTCGAGCTACCACAAACTTGCAGCGGTTGCCTTCGCAACCTTTGTCGCCTTCCAGGCCCCGGCTTTTTCTGCCGATCAGAAGGACGCCGTTGTCGCCAAGGTCGGCGATCTGGAAATTCACCAGTCCGAACTTGATCTGGCTGTTTCCAACCTTGATCCTCAGCTTGCCCAGCTGCCTGACGACCAGAAGAAGGTCGCAGCCCTGTCAGCCGCCATCGACGTCAAGCTGCTTGCCAAGAACGCGCTTGCCGAGAAGCTCAACGAGACGTCCGATTTCAAGACCCGCATGGGCTATCTTCAAGACCGCGAGCTGCATAATGCCTATTTCAAGAAGCATGTCGTCGACGTGGTCACGCCTGAAGAAGTGAAGGCACGCTACGAGAAGGAAGTTGCAGCGCTTCCCAAGCAGGAAGAAATTCATGCGCGCCATATCCTTGTAAAGACCGAGGACGAAGCCAAGGAAGTCATCAAGGAACTCGACGCCGGCAAGGATTTCGCAGAACTCGCCAAGGAAAAGTCGACCGATCCGAACAAATCCGATGGCGGCGATCTCGGCTATTTTGCCCGGGGCCGCATGGTCAAGGAATTCGAAGATGCCGCTTTCACCATGCCGGTCGGCACCTACTCGAAGACGCCTGTGAAGACCGATTTCGGCTATCACGTCATCAAGGTCGAGGACAAGCGCGACGCTCCGCCACCGCCGCTCGACCAGGTTCAGGACCAGGTTCGTCAATTGGTCATGCGCGACAAGTATCTTGAGCTTCTGGCCACTGCGAAGCAGGCTGCCAAGGTCGAGATTTCCGACGAGGCGCTGCGCAAGGGCTATGAAGACGCCAACAAGCAGCAGCAGCCGGGGGCGCAGCCCGATCCAGCCGCGCAGCCGCAGAAGTAAGACAATCCATCAGGGCCCGGTTTTTCCGGGCCCTTCACTATCAGGTAGCGCCATGTCAGGTTCCGTCTCTCCACTCGCCCCCAAAACCTTCGCCACCATGCCTGCCTTGCGCGGCGTGCGCATGGCGACCGCGTCCGCCGGGATAAAGTACAAGAACCGGACAGATGTGCTGTTGATGGTATTCGACAAGCCCGCGTCCGTCGCTGGTGTGTTCACCCGCTCAAAATGTCCGTCGGCGCCTGTGGATTTCTGCCGCGCCAACTTGCCCCACGGGTCCGCACGCGCCGTCGTCGTAAACTCCGGCAATGCCAACGCCTTCACCGGCCTGAAGGGTCGCCAGGCGACGGAGCTCACGGCAAAGTCGACAGCTTCTGCCGTCGGCTGCAGCGAGCGCGAGGTCTATCTCGCCTCCACCGGCGTCATCGGTGAGCCGCTGGATGCGACGAAATTTTCGGGCGTGCTGGGTGCCATGCATACCGAGGCGACCGGCGATTTCTGGTTCGAGGCGGCCAAGGCGATCATGACGACGGATACCTATCCGAAGGTGGCAACACGCAGCGCGGAGATTGGCGGCGTCACTGTCACCATCAACGGCATCGCCAAGGGTGCAGGCATGATTGCCCCCGACATGGCAACCATGCTGTCCTTCGTTGTCACCGACGCCGATATCGCCCCTGACGTCCTGCAGTCGCTGCTGTCTGCCGGCGTCGGCCCGACCTTCAATTCGATGACCGTCGATAGCGACACCTCGACATCCGACACACTGATGCTGTTTGCGACGGGCGCTGCCGGTGCCGACGGCCAGGTCCGGGTCGAGGACGCGAACGACCCGCGTCTTTCAGCATTTCGTGCAGCACTCAACGATGTGCTGAAGGATCTGGCAATCCAGGTCGTTCGTGACGGCGAGGGGGCGACGAAGATGCTCGAAATCACCGTCACCGGTGCTGAGAGCGATGCTGCCGCCAAGACGATCGCGCTGTCGATTGCCAACTCGCCGCTGGTAAAGACGGCTGCCGCTGGCGAAGACGCCAATTGGGGCCGCATCGTCATGGCCGTCGGCAAGGCCGGCGAAATGGCCGATCGCGACCGGCTTGCAATCTGGTTCGGCGATATCAGGGTCGCCGTCAATGGCGAGCGCGACGCTTCCTATTCGGAGGAAGCTGCCTCCAATGTGATGAAGCGACAGGATATCCCCGTCAAAGTCGACCTCGGGCTCGGCAACGGCCGGGCAACTGTCTGGACCTGCGACCTTACGAAGGAATATGTTGCCATCAATGGCGACTACCGGAGCTGATTGCCTTTGATGCCTGCCCATTCCAGAATGAACAACCTGCCGCTGGTGCGCCGGCTCGAGGCCGTCGGCTTTCGGGCGTGGCCGGCATCGTCAGTGCAATATGACGGCAGCTGGCAGGTCAGGCTGACGGCAGGCCATCCTTCGAAGCGGCTGAACTCCATCGTTCCGCTCGATCCGGCCGACCACCGGGATGTCGAAATCCGGCTTGAGAAGGCGCAGCGCAAGTTCGAGGCTTACGGACGACCGATGGTCGTGCGCGAAACACCTTTGGCGCCGCCCATCCTGATGGCGCTTCTGCGCCAGCAAAACTGGCGGTGCTTCGGCGAGACGATGGTCATGGTCTGCGATATTGCCCATATCGAACTGCCCGATACGCTCGATCACCTGCCGAGCCATGATGTCGGCCGCTACGTTGATGCCAATCTGTGGGTCGATCAAGCCGATCCCATCCTGAAACCAGCGCTTGCCGAGGTAGTCAGCGGCATCAAGCCGCCCTCAGGCCTTTTCGTCATCGAGGATCACGATGCCGGGCCGGTTGCGACGACGCTTTGTGTTCACGACAACGATCTTGCAGGCATCCTTTCACTTTCCGTTGCGCGCGAATTTCGTCGCAGAGGTTTCGGTGTCGAGATATTGACCTCGGCGCTCCGTTGGGCGCGCATGCGCAGCGCAAAGACCGCCTGGTTGCAGGTGGAGGCTTCGAATGCGCCTGCGCTGGCGCTTTATGACCGCTTCGGTTTCCGCGAGGCCTATCGCTATCAATATTGGCGGCCGGAGCACGGCGCATGACGGCGGCGCCCCGCAGTATCCTGCTCGTGGCTGCCTGTGCGCTGATCGACGTCGATGGCCGGATCCTGCTCGCGCAACGCCCCGAGGGTAAATCGCTGGCTGGGCTTTGGGAATTTCCCGGTGGCAAGGTCGATCCTGGCGAGACGCCGGAAGAAACATTGGTGCGCGAACTGGACGAGGAACTTGGCATCACCACGAAGATTGCCTGCCTGGCGCCGCTCACCTTCGCCAGCCATACGTATGAAACCTTCCATCTGCTGATGCCTCTTTACGTCTGCAGGCGTTATGAAGGCATCCCCACGGGACAGGAAGGGCAGGCGATAAAATGGGTCCGGCCCCAGGCGCTTCGGGATTACCCAATGCCACCGGCCGACGAGCCGCTCATTCCCTTCCTTCAGGATCTGCTCTGAACGAGGCCGACCGCCGATCCCGATTTGTGCTGGATCTGATCCATCGCCGGCGATTTGCCTGTGGATGTTAATGGATCGTTTAAGACCTTCTGGCAAAGATCGTACTCAATCAAGCGGTTGGTGTGTGTGTAAAGAGGCTTGACATGATGGATGACGATTTCTGGAAGGCTGTTCGCGAGAAAGAACAGACTTCCTTTAAATCGCGTAGGACGGGTGCGCTGAATATTGCCCTGCTGTTTGGAACGGCAGCGGTGGCGCTTTCGCTTATCCTGACGCCGATGTTGGCCGACAAGTCCAAGTCGAGTGTGCTTGCGAGCGCGCCAGATTTCGACAACATCACCACAGGCTCCATTCCAACTTCCGAAAACGGCAAGCGCTATACGATCCGCCGCAGCGTGCTGCAGCAGGAGCCGGGTTCGGTCTGCGTCGTTCAGGGATACGGCGCCGACGGCGGCTGTTGATTATTTGCCGCTGATCAGATGCCGGGGGCATCAGGTTCGCTGGTTCGTGGGGAAATCGGGGCCTGATCAAAATGAAGACGTTGAGGCGACTTTTTGGCAGTGAGGACGGCGCCACCGCCGTTGAATATGGTCTAATTGCTGCCTTGATCTCGGTAGCAATGATGGGCGCCGTCGGGGCTTACGGCGACAACATCAGCCGCATCTTCAATATTGTCGCAAACAAGATCGCCACGGATTAAGGTTGGCGCGAGCCTCTGGCCGCACTCTCCCCTGGTTTGCTTTTTACACAATTCCAGACCGGAATCCGCGTCGCGAATTCCGCCTGGTATTATCCTATTGCTTCAACTTATGCTCGTCGACCTTCAAGGCGTCGGCAAGGCGTGCCTTTGCCGAGCCCGGCTTCAGTGGCTTCTGCTGGCTGTCATGTGGCGCCCAGCCGGAAGCGTAGATGATCGAGAAGGTCGCCCTGATGCGCCCGTCCGGATCGCAATAGCGCTCGGCATAGATTTCCGCCGCTCTTAGGAAAAAAGCTCTCGTCAGCGGCTTGCGGCTGCGGTGGATCAGCGGGTTGGCCATGCCCATGGCGCGCAGATCCTTCATCAACGGAAACAACGAGGCGTAGCGAACCGTGTAGCTCTCGGCATCGATGACCGGCAGTGCGAAGCCCGCCCGCTGCAGCAGGCCGCCGACGTCGCGGACATCGGGGAAAGGTATGACGCGCGGGCTTGCCCCACCGGTCATTTCCGCTTCGGTCGCAAGCAGCACCTCGCGCAGTTCCTGCAACGTACCGCTGCCTGGGATGGCTGCGAGGAAGAGGCCGTCCGGTGCAAGCGCTCGGCGCACCTGGATGAAGACACCCGGTGTGTCGTTGGTCAGGTGCAGGTTGAGCGGCGAAAGCACGAGATTGACGGAGGCAGGGGCGAGCGGCAACTTCTCGGGTTCGGCCTCGACCACCGTCTCGCCGGGTCCGGCAAAGGCCTGGTCGATCTCGATGCGGGTCAGGTGACCGATCTTTCCGGTCGCCATTGCCTGGTGTGCAGCGCTACCGGTTGCTCCGTGGAGCTCGACGGCCTCCTCAAATCTGCGTTCGACGACGGAGAGACGGTCGGCCATTTCGCGCGCGGCAATATCAAGGAGAAAAGCTGAGTTCGGGTCGCCTTGACGCAAGGCCCTGCGGCGGTTTCCAGCTATCAGCTTCTGATCGAATACAATGTCCATGCGATCATCATTCCTCGAGTTTCCTGCCGTCCTTGCAGCCTGCTTTTCCCGTCGCAATGGCGCCAGGAAGCAGATATTGTCAAGCATATGGGGGTTATCAAAAGCGAAATCACGATGTCCTTCTGCGGTCCTCGTGGCAGACGGGTCTTCGTCCCTTCACGCTGCTCGCCGACCTGCTCTATCTGTCGACCTGTGCCGGTTGCGGAGTTTCGGTGGGCTCGCACAGAAGCCTTTGTGCCGAATGCAACATGCATTCCGCTGAGCATGTAACATACATTCCGCTTAACGTGTAACATACATTCCGCTGACATCGTAACATACATTCCGCTGCATTTTCATTGACTCGATTATTGTCGTAAGGTACGCATAAACAACGATTAATTAGAGAACTTTGTGATGGCGAAGGAGCTATATCAGCGGCATATGAAACCGGAGCTTGATGAAGCGCTCCTTAGCGCTCGTATTGTCAATCTGATTGGCCCACGACAAACCGGAAAGACCACGTTGGTTCGAGAAATGCTGGGCCATGGCCACTTCGTCTCGTTCGACGATGAAAATGTCCTCGCGGCAGTCGAGTCCGACCCGCAGGGTCATCTCGAAACTTTAGTGGCGGCGGCAAATGGCGAGCCGATAGTAATCGACGAAGTTCAACGATCCAAGAAAATCGCGCTGACGATCAAACGCATCGTCGATAGCAACCGAAAGATGGGGCAATTCCTTCTAACCGGATCATCGAATGTGTTTGTTTCGGCGGAGATAATGGACTCGCTTGCTGGTAGAGTACAAACACTGAAATTGCTTCCCTTGAGTTCTGCTGAAATCGACAGCGCCGGACCCTGTCTTTTGCTTGATTGGGTAAAGGACGGCGGGCGAGCATCCCTTCCTAATTGCCGACCGATGATCAGAGCGGAGAGCATCGACCGCATAATTCGCGGCGGATACCCTGAGATAAGACCGTTGCCAGAGCGGTCTCGACAGCGCCGGTATCGGGAATACATCGACACGATCGTGGATAGGGATGTCGCGGACGTAATGAAGGTCAGAAGGCCGGATACGATGCGACGACTGATAGATCAGGTCGCCATTCGAACCGGCAGCGAGATTAACCTTGTCGAACTCGGGGAGAGATTGGGGATACAGCGCCAGACAGCAAGCGATTATTTCGATATTCTTGAGCGTCTCTCGCTTGTCACAAGGCTGCCCGCTTGGACGTCAGGGGAAATAGGCCGTGACGTCAGACATCCTAAATCCCACGTCATTGACACTGGAATTGCCGCGGCGTTACGCGGACTAACTTCGGATGACTTCAGTTTGGGAAAGGACCAGACGCCCCTTGGCTCACTCTTCGAGACTTATATTTATACCGAACTCCTGAAATCGATTCCTCTACAGCGCAATGAATGGCGGCTATTCCACTGGCGGGATCGGAACGGAAAAGAAATCGACATCCTTGCCGAAACTGGGGATTTGTTGGTCGGCTTCGAAATGAAGGCGTCTTCATCGGTCACTGAAAGCGACTTCAAGAATTTTCACGCATTCAAAGAGGGGCCCGGCAAAAAATGGGACTTCCTAGGTTTGGTGATCTACATGGGCAACGATGTCTTGGTGTTTGGCGATAGACTGCTGGCGGTACCTGCTTCGATATTTTCCTCCTTTTCGGCACGCTCATAATATTGCTCGATAGCGCCGAACCTTATCGTCGCTAATGACGCCCCGCTACTGGGCGAGCAGAGATCACAAGCTGAATGGAGACTGGACCTATCATCGGGAGAAGAAAAACTTGGCTGTATTGCTGCACGGTCACGCACTCCTGCGCGGCTGCCTTTGGGATTGCCAGCGGTCGCGATAGCGACGTCTTTGGCCGACGCATCTTCCTTGTCGACGAGGTCTTGACGACTGGTGCGACGGTCGCCGCTGCGACCCGCACTCTGAAGAAGGCAGTTGCTGCCGATGTGACGGTTTTGACCTTTGCAAGGGCGTTCGGGGTGCTTATATGACTGGAAATACGTCTTTCCTCCTCGGAGTTGATCATGGCATCCGTCGTTATCTATACGCGTGAATTCTGCGGTTATTGCGCCCGGGCAAAGTCACTTCTTCAATCAAAGGGCGTTGACTTTGTCGAACACAACGCGACCTATTCTCCCGACATGCGCCAGGAGATGATCGCCAAGTCCAATGGCGGGGCGACCTTTCCGCAGATCTTTATCAATGAAGTCCATGTCGGCGGATGCGACGATCTGCACGCGCTCGATCGCGCAGGCAGGCTCGACCCGATGCTTTCGAACTGAGGATAGACCATGACCTTCAAGGCAGCTGCCATCCAGATGTGCTCCGGCGTTGATCCTGAAAAGAACGCGGCCGATATGGCGCGCCTCGTGAGCGAGGCCGCAGGTCTTGGCGCGATCTACGTCCAGACGCCCGAGATGACGGGCGCAGTGCAGAGGGATCGTGCCGGTTTGCGCGCCGTGCTGCGGGACGAAAGCGACGATATCATCGTCAGAACCGCCGCGAGCCTTGCAGCGGAGCTCGGCATCTTCCTCCACATCGGCTCGACGGCAATTGCGCTTGACGACGGCAAAATTGCCAATCGCGGTTTCCTGTTCGGGCCGGACGGCGTGCTCATAAACCGCTACGACAAGATCCACATGTTCGACGTCGATCTCGACAATGGCGAGAGCTGGCGCGAGAGTGCCGTCTACCGCCCGGGTGCGGAGGCCCGTATTGCGTCTCTGCCCTTTGCCGAACTCGGATTTTCGATTTGCTACGATGTGCGGTTTCCGCAGTTGTTCCGGACCCAGGCCGTTGCCGGGGCCGAGGTGATGACCGTTCCGGCCGCCTTTACAAAGCAGACCGGCGAGGCGCACTGGGAAATTCTTCTGAGGGCGCGTGCCATTGAAAACGGTATGTTCGTCATCGCGGCAGCGCAAGCCGGCCTGCACCAGGACGGACGCGAGACCTTCGGCCACTCGATGATCATCGATCCCTGGGGCAAGGTGCTGGCATCGGCCGGCGGTACCGGCGAAGCCGTCGTCGTCGCCGAGATCGACGTTGCTCAAGTGAAGGCTGCCCACGACAAGATCCCCAATCTCAAGAATGCCCGCGAATTCTCGCTGGAGAAGATCGCGGCGCCCGCGTCTGGAGGCGTTGCCGCGTGATCCGTTACGCATTGACCTGTGACAATGCCCATGAGTTCGAGGGCTGGTTTTCCGAAAGCGCCGACTTCACCCGGCAGGTCGAAAGCGGATTCCTGACCTGCCCCGTCTGCGGCTCGTTGGCCGTCTCCAAGATGTTGATGGCTCCTTCCGTCTCGACGGCCCGCAAGAAGCAGGAGCTACAGACGCTCGCCATGGACGCAGCGCAGAAGGAAGCGATCGCAAAATTCAAGGAAGCGGTGGCTGCCATCAAGGCGAATGCCGAGGATGTCGGCACGAAATTCCCCGAAGAGGCCCGCAAGATTCACTATGGCGAGGCAGATGCCCGCGGGATCATCGGCCAGGCAACGCCTGGAGAAGCCCGCGCATTGATGGACGAGGGTATCGAAATCGCAGCCATCCCGACGCTGCCGGACGATGTGAACTAATATCTTCCGAAAGCCCGGATTTCCCTCAGGCCGGTGAGGCCGCCCGCTTGGCCACCATCATGTAATTCACGTCCATGTCCTTGGACAGGTTCCATTGGTTCAGCAGCGGGTTGAAGAAGACGCCGGTGCGGGTGACGATCTCCATGCCTTGGGCCACCAGCGGCGTCTCGATCTCGTCGGGACGCACCAGCTTTTCGAACTGATGTGTTCCGCGCGGCAGCCAGCGCAGGACGTTTTCGGCCGCAAAGATGGCAAGCGCTGCTGCCTTCATCGTGCGGTTGATGGTGGCAACGAACATCAGGCCGCCCGGGCGTACCATTCGAGCACAGGTCGTCAGGAAGAACTCGACGTCGGCCACATGTTCGACGACTTCCATGTTGAGGACGATGTCGAAGGTTTCGCCGGCTTCGGCAAGCTGCTCGGCGGTGACGGCGCGATAATCGACCGCGACCCCGGAGGCCTTGGCGTGGGTCGAGGCGATGCTGATGTTCTTATCGGACGGGTCGGCGCCGACGACATCGGCTCCCATCCGGGCAACCGGCTCCGACAGCAGGCCGCCGCCGCAGCCAATGTCGAGCACCCGAAGACCCGCCAGCGGTCTCGCGGCCTTCGGATCGCGGTCGAAATTCTCGGCGACGCGGTCACGAATATAGGCAAGGCGCACCGGATTGAACTTGTGAAGAGGCTTGAACTTGCCGGTCGGGCTCCACCACTCGGCCGCCATTGCGGAAAAGCGATCCACTTCGCTTTGGTCGATGGTGGTTTTCGCCTGATTTGCCTCAGCCGGCTCGCGCATGGTCTGGCTCCTTGTCCGATGACGATTGAAGTCGGACGATCAGGCCGGGAAGTCAAGGGTGAAGACAATGATGCCTCACGTCGAAGGGCTTGCCTTTAGCGGCATTGCTGAAAACCAGGTCCTTACCCCTGTCTCATTGCGTATGCGCCAGCGCCGCATCCCCATTGCTCTCTTCAGACAAACTCGCTAAGAGACGCCGCAAATTGGCGTTTTGGTTTGCGGCAATCCCGTCTGCAGGGAAACCTTGGTTTTCCGGGTGTTGTACGCCGACCGAGCGGTCTGGTTTTGGCCTGCTTCGACCGGCAAGAGATCGCAAGAAGCAGCCAGCATGGATACCGGTAGAGGCTAATGGCACGCATCGTTATGAAATTCGGCGGCACGTCCGTCGCAGACATGGACCGTATTCGCAACGTCGCCCGCCATGTGAAACGCGAGGTCGATGCCGGCCATGAGGTCGCGGTCGTCGTCTCCGCCATGTCGGGCAAGACAAACGAGCTGGTCAGCTGGACGCGCGACGCCTCGCCGATGCACGATGCACGCGAATATGACTCGGTTGTCGCCTCGGGCGAGCAGGTCACCTCGGGGCTTCTTGCGATTGCCCTGCAGCATCTCGGCATCAATGCCCGCTCCTGGCAGGGCTGGCAGATCCCGATCAGGACAGACAATGCCCATGGTGCTGCCCGCATTCTCGAGATCAACGGTGACGAGATTGTTCGCCGCATGGGCGAGGGGCAGGTTGCCGTCGTTGCCGGTTTCCAGGGGCTAGGGCCCGACAATCGCATCTCGACGCTTGGGCGCGGTGGGTCGGATACGTCGGCAGTGGCGATTGCGGCAGCGGTCAAGGCCGATCGTTGTGACATCTATACGGATGTCGACGGCGTCTATACGACCGATCCAAGGATAGAGCCCAAGGCGCGCCGCTTGAAGAAGATCGCGTTCGAGGAAATGCTTGAAATGGCATCTCTCGGCGCCAAGGTGCTGCAGGTGCGCTCTGTCGAGCTTGCCATGGTCTTCAAGGTGCGCACCTTCGTGCGCTCATCATTCGAGGACCCCGATGCTCCGGGCATGGGTGACCTCTTGAACCCGCCCGGAACGCTGATTTGTGACGAGGAAGAAATCGTGGAACAGGAAGTAGTCACCGGCATCGCCTATGCCAAGGATGAAGCCCAGATCTCGCTGCGGCGTCTGGCCGACCGGCCTGGCGTCTCCGCGGCGATCTTCGGGCCGCTCGCCGAAAACCACATCAATGTCGACATGATCGTCCAGAACATCTCCGAGGACGGCTCGAAGACCGACATGACCTTCACCGTGCCTTCGGGCGACGTCGAAAAGGCGCTTCGCGTGCTCTCCGAGCACAAGGAGAGAATCGGCTTTGACGTCATCCAGAGCGAATCGGGCCTGGTGAAAGTCTCGGTCATCGGCATCGGCATGCGTTCGCACGCCGGCGTTGCGGCGAGCGCTTTCCGTGCACTTGCTGAAAAAGGCATCAACATCAAGGCAATCACCACCTCGGAAATCAAGATTTCCATTCTTATCGACGGTGCTTACGCCGAACTCGCAGTCAGGACTTTGCATTCCTGCTACGGTCTGGATAAGAGTTGAATAAGCATCGGGCGATGTAGACCGTAACGGGCAATAGTTTCGGGCTGCTCACTCCAGCGTGATTTGTTGATTTCGGGAGTAGTGACGCAATGAGAGACCTATCCGGCGGTCCACGCGTTCTGCTCAAGCGGCTGCGCGAACTCATGGCGGAGCCACTCGAGCCGCAGGAGCGCCTTGACCGAATCGTTCGCCAGATCGCCAGCAACATGGTGGCAGAGGTGTGCTCGACATACGTGCTACGAGCCGACGGCGTGCTCGAGCTCTATGCGACCGAAGGCTTGAACAAGGACGCGGTACACCTTGCCCAGTTGAAGATGGGCCAAGGTCTCGTCGGGACCATTGCCGCCTCGGCCCAACCACTCAATCTGTCAGACGCGCAGTCCCATCCCGCCTTCCGTTACCTTCCGGAGACGGGCGAAGAGATCTTCCATTCCTTCCTCGGCGTGCCGATCCTTCGCGCCGGCCGCTCGCTCGGCGTTCTCGTCGTGCAGAACAAGGCAAGCCGTACCTACCGCGACGAAGAGCTCGAGGCGCTCGAAACGACGGCGATGGTGCTTGCCGAGATGATCGCCACCGGCGAACTCAAGAAGCTGACCAAGCCGGGCCTGGAACTCGACCTTACCCGATCCGTCACCATCGACGGCGACAGCTATAATGACGGCGTCGGCCTCGGCTACGTCGTGCTGCACGAGCCGCGCATCGTGGTGACCAATCTTCTGAACGAGGATACCGAGAAGGAAATCCGCCGGTTGGCCGACGCGCTCGGTTCGCTCAGGATTTCGATCGACGACATGCTGTCGCGCCGCGACGTGTCGATGGAGGGCGAGCATCGCGAAGTGCTCGAGACCTACCGCATGTTTGCCCATGACCAGGGCTGGGTACGCAAGCTGGAGGAGGCCGTTCGCAACGGGCTGACGGCCGAGGCGGCTGTCGAAAAAGTCCAGAGCGATACCAAGGCGCGTATGATGCGGCTGACGGACCCCTATCTGCGCGACCGGATGCATGATTTCGAGGATCTGGCAAACCGGCTGCTGCGCCAATTGACCGGCTACAGCGCAAAAATGGCTGCCGACGGTTTCCCGAACGATGCGGTGATCTTTGCGCGCGCCATGGGTGCTGCCGAGCTGCTCGACTATCCCCGCGCCAACATTCGGGGCCTCGTCCTCGAAGAGGGTGCAGTCACCAGCCATGTCGTCATCGTCGCAAGAGCCATGGGAATTCCGGTGGTCGGCCAGGCGGCGGGCGTGGTGGCGTTAGCGGAAAACGGCGATTCCGTCATCATCGACGGCGACGAGGGCCATGTGCACCTGCGGCCGATGGCCGATCATCAACGGTCCTACGAGGAAAAGGTCCGGTTTCGCGCGAGGCGTCAGGAGCAATTCCGGGCGTTGCGCTCGGTCGAGCCGGTGACCAAGGACGGGCAGCGGATTTCGCTTTTGATGAATGCCGGTCTTCTGGTCGATCTGCCGCAGCTTGCAGAATCGGGCGCCGAGGGTATCGGGCTTTTCCGCACCGAGCTGCAGTTCATGATCGCGTCGACCATGCCCAAGGCTGAAGAGCAGGAGAATTTCTATCGTAGCGTTATAAAGCAGGCGGGCAAACGTTCCGTCACCTTCCGCACGCTCGATATCGGCGGCGACAAGGTGGTGCCGTATTTCCGCGGTCACGAGGAAGAAAACCCCGMGCTCGGCTGGCGCGCCATCCGCTTGTCGCTCGATCGGCCCGGCTTGTTGCGCATGCAGCTGCGCGCCATGCTGAAGGCTGCAGCGGATGGTGACCTGAAGCTGATGGTGCCGATGGTCACGGAAGTCTCCGAGATCAAGGCGGTACGTGAGCTGCTGCAAAAGGAAGTGCAGCATCTGTCGCGCTTCGGCCATGCGCTGCCGCGCAAGCTGCAGTTCGGCGCGATGCTTGAGGTGCCGGCGCTGTTGTGGCAGCTCGACGAGCTGATGGACGCGGTGGACTTCGTCTCCGTCGGGTCGAACGACCTCTTTCAGTTCTCGATGGCGGTGGACCGCGGCAATGCCCGCGTCTCCGATCGTTTCGACGCGCTTGGTCGGCCCTTCCTGCGCATCCTGCGCGATATCGTCAGGGCGGGTGAGCGCAACAAGACGCCGGTCACGCTTTGCGGCGAGCTCGCAGGCAAGACGATCTCCTCGATGGCGCTGATGGGGATCGGGTTTCGTTCGGTCTCGATGTCACCGGCCTCGATCGGTCCGGTCAAGGCGATGCTGCTCGGGCTCGACGTCGGTGCGCTCTCCAAGGTTATGGAAGAGGCGCTGGACGACACGCACGCGACGACACCGATGCGCGAGATCCTTGTCGGCTTTGCCGAGAGCCACAATATTCCCCTTTGAAGCAATAAAAATCGGGAAACAATAAGAAGAATTGGAGTGAAGGGTGGCAACACTTCCCGTTGAAAAGATGCGCGAGCTCGAACGCCGCTTCGGCGAGATCGAGGCGCGTATGTCCGCAGGGCCGGCAGCGGACGTCTATGTCAAGCTGGCGTCCGAATATTCGGAACTGCAGCCGGTGGTCGCCAGGATCCGCGACTATGAGAAGGCGCTTGCCGAATTGGCCGATCTCGAGGTCATGCTTGCCGACAAATCGGTCGATCGCGAGATGCGCGATCTGGCCGAAATGGAACTTCCGGGCGTCAAAGAAACCATCGAAACGCTCGAGACCGATATTCAGATCCTGCTGTTGCCGAAGGACGCGGCCGACGAAAAGAGCGCGATCCTTGAAATTCGCGCCGGTACTGGTGGTTCCGAGGCGGCACTGTTTGCCGGCGATCTGTTTCGCATGTACGAGCGCTATGCCTCTGTAAAGGGCTGGAAGGTCGAGATCCTGTCGGCAAGCGACGGCGAGGCTGGCGGCTACAAGGAAATCATCGCAACGATCACCGGCAGGGGTGTGTTCTCCAAGCTGAAATTCGAATCCGGCGTCCATCGTGTTCAGCGCGTTCCTGACACGGAGGCGAGCGGCCGCATCCACACGTCGGCGGCAACCGTTGCCGTTCTTCCCGAAGCGGAGGAAATCGACATCGAGATCCGGCAGGAAGACATCCGCATCGACACGATGCGGTCGTCCGGCGCGGGCGGCCAGCATGTCAACACCACGGATTCGGCGGTGCGCATCACGCATATGCCGTCCGGCATTGTCGTCACGAGCTCTGAAAAATCGCAGCACCAGAACCGCGCCAAGGCGATGCAGGTTCTCCGCTCGCGCCTGTTCGACATGGAGCGCCAGCGCGCCGACAATGAGCGCTCGGCTGATCGCAAGAGCCAGGTCGGCTCCGGTGATCGATCGGAGCGCATTCGGACCTATAATTTCCCGCAAGGACGGATCACCGATCATCGCATCAACCTCACGCTCTACAAGCTCGACAAAATGATCGAAGGCGACATCGACGAGGTGGTCGATGCATTGCGTGCAGATTATCAGGCTGGCCAATTGGCCCAGCTCGGTTCGCAGCAATGAGCGGCGCAGGCCGGACGATCGCCGAGCTTTTGCGGCAAGCGCGCGGCCGGTTCGAAGGAGCCGGGCTCGATGATCCCGCCGCCGATGCCCGGGTTTTGATAGCAGGATTGCTGGGACTGTCCCCGACCGATCTTGTCACTCGCGCCGACGAGGCCGTCGAGGAGGCAAAAACTGAGATCGTTGAAGCGGCAATCGAACGCCGTCTCCTTCGCGAACCCGTTCATCGCATTCTTGGGGAACGCGAGTTCTACGGACTGCCGCTTTCGCTGTCCCCGGCAACGCTTGAGCCGCGGCCCGATACGGAAATCCTGGTCGACAGCGTGCTTGAGCATATGCGACGTCTTGTATCTGCGGCCGGGAATATCCAGATATTGGATCTGGGCACCGGCACCGGGGCGATCTGTCTGGCGCTATTGAGCGAATGCCCCAGCGCAACCGGGACAGGCAGCGATATCTCCCTTGAAGCGCTGGAGACCGCGCAAGAAAATGCCGAGCGCAACGGCCTGGCAACCCGGTTCAAGACTGTCCAGAGCAGTTGGTTTGCGGCGATCGATACTCAGTTTCACGTGATTGTCTCAAATCCGCCCTATATACAGTCCAGTGTAATCGGAACTCTCACTCCAGAAGTGAAGATGTTCGATCCTCCAGCGGCTCTTGACGGCGGACATGACGGCCTTGATGCGTACAGGGCAATCGCTGTGGATGCGGGTCGTTTTCTGCATCAAGACGGTGTCATCGGTGTGGAGATCGGCTACGATCAGCGCGTGGCAGTGACGGCACTCTTCGAAGCACAGGGTTTTGCCCTCATCGAAGCTGCCCGAGACTATGGCCACAACGACAGGGCGCTGTTGTTCCAGCACAAAGACTAAAATGACAAACGGCAGCAGCATTTAGAGGTTTGTTGCCATAGCGAAGAAAAGGCTTGGATTTCCTGAGGAAGCAATATAGGTTGCCTTCACGCGTTGGGCAGCCGAAGATGAGCGGAGATTCGTTCTGTCTTTGGAAGCCTCGGGGTCCGCTCTCTTGAAAGAGTGTCGAAGGTTGAAAATTACCCAATGCGTGATTCAGTTAATCTGACGTAGTGTAGCGGCAGACGGGCATAGTCCCAGTTTGCTTGCGGCACGCAGGCCTTGGCGCGGCATTGTCCGGTCACGGCGGCAGGTGCCGCGCAAATTCATCACAACAAGAGAATTCAGGTGAAGGATCTATGAGGCCAGGACAGCAGAACAAGCGCGGTCGAGGGCGTGGCAACGGCGGCGGCAGCGGCGGAAGCAGCAGCAACAATAACAACAACAACAATAACAACAATTTTAACCGCAAGGGCTCCAACCCGCTGACCAGGACCTACGACAGCTCCGGTCCGGATGTCAAAATCCGGGGAACCGCGCAGCATATTGCCGAAAAATATTCGACACTTGCTCGTGACTCCCACAGTTCAGGTGACCGCGTCATGGCGGAAAACTATCTTCAGCACGCCGAACATTATTACCGCATCATCGCTGCGGCTCAGGCGCAGATGCAGGAACGCTTCCAACGTGACGACCGTCCGGAATTCGGTGATCGCGACGGCAACGAGCGCGATGGCAACGACCGTGATATGGACGATATGGACGGCGTCGATATGGACGAACAGCCCATGTCGTCAGAGCCCGCCTACCGGAACCCGCCGCAGCCGCGGCCCCAGCAGCAGCGTCCGCAACCGCAACAACAGCAGCATCATCCGGTCGCACCGGCTGCTCCCGCGCCTGTTGTCGAGGTCATGGACGGGACCGGCCCGCAGCCCGTCATCGACGGCATCCCGGCAGAAGTGGCAATCGGCGAGGAAACACCGGCCTCCAGTCCTCGCCAGCCGCGTCGCCGAAATGCGACCAACCGCCCACGTCGCCAACCGCGTCTGACCGCTGAAGGCGAAGACGGCGGCACAGCTGGCGAAGGCCAGGAGCCCGGCTCGCCGGCGCTTGCCGACGTTGCTTCGGAATAGGTTTCTCCAGGGCGAATGCCTTTGGATTTAACGATCGTCTAAAACCCCGGTCTTACCGGGGTTTTTTCGTTGTCCGCGCTCTTTAAACATTTAGAATTGTGACCCATATCCTGCGTTGATGTTGTTTCGCCGCTGATTGCAAACGCGCGGCAACGGGGCCTGCCTTTCAAAGGGGGCTCGATCTCAATCATCGTTTCGCGCCATGATGGGCGGGACGATCCGTGGAGGTATGAATATGGATATTGAAAAATACTCGGAGCGGGTTCGCGGCTTTCTGCAATCCGCCCAGACCAATGCCCTGGCCCAGGGCCATCAGCAATTTGCACCCGAGCATGTGCTCAAGGTACTTCTCGACGATGATCAGGGAATGGCGGCCTCGCTGATCGAGCGTGCCGGCGGCGACGCCAAGGCTGCACGTTTTGCCAATGATGCTGCCCTTGCCAAGATGCCCAAGGTAACCGGCGGCAATGGCCAGGTCTATCTGTCGCAGCCTCTCGCCAAGGTCTTCTCGACCGCGGAAGAGGCCGCAAAGAAGGCCGGAGACAGTTTCGTCACCGTCGAGCGGCTGTTGCAGGCCCTGGCGATGGAAACGAGCGCGTCTACGTCGACGACACTGAAGAATGCCGGCGTGACGCCTGTGGCGCTTAACCAGGTGATCAACGACATACGCAAAGGCCGTACCGCCGACAGCTCCAACGCTGAACAAGGCTTCGAGGCTCTGAAAAAATATGCGCGCGATCTCACCGCGGAAGCCCGCGAAGGCAGGCTCGATCCGGTGATTGGCCGTGACGACGAAATCAGGCGGACGATCCAGGTTCTTTCCCGGCGCACCAAGAACAACCCTGTTCTGATCGGCGAGCCCGGCGTCGGCAAGACGGCGATCGTCGAAGGCCTTGCGCTGCGCATCGTCAATGGCGACGTGCCGGAATCTCTCAAAGACAAGAAGCTCATGGCGCTCGACATGGGCGCGCTAATTGCTGGCGCGAAGTTTCGCGGCGAATTCGAGGAGCGGCTGAAGGCGGTGCTCAACGAGGTGCAATCGGAAAACGGCGAGATCATCCTGTTCATCGACGAGATGCACACGCTGGTCGGCGCAGGCAAGGCCGATGGCGCGATGGACGCGTCCAACCTCCTGAAGCCGGCGCTGGCGCGCGGCGAATTGCACTGCGTAGGTGCTACGACCCTCGACGAATATCGCAAGCATGTCGAAAAAGACCCGGCGCTTGCCCGGCGTTTCCAGCCGGTTCTCGTCAATGAGCCGACAGTCGAGGATACGATCTCGATCCTGCGCGGTCTCAAGGAAAAATACGAGCAGCATCACAAGGTGCGCATTGCCGACAACGCGCTGGTTGCGGCGGCGACCCTGTCGAACCGCTATATCACCGACCGTTTCCTGCCTGACAAGGCCATCGATCTGATGGACGAGGCGGCGGCCCGCCTGCGCATGCAGGTGGATTCCAAACCGGAGGAGCTCGACGAACTCGATCGTCGCGTCATCCAGTTGAAGATCGAGCGCGAAGCCTTGAAGAAGGAAACCGATCAGGCCTCGGCCGACCGGCTGGAGCGGCTGGAGCTTGAGCTTGCCGGTCTCGAAGAGGAAGCCGATGCCTTGACGGCCCGCTGGCAGGCGGAAAAGCAGAAGCTCGGTCAGGCCGCAGACCTGAAGAAGCAGCTCGACGATGCTCGCAACGAGCTGGCGATCGCCCAGCGCAAGGGAGAATTCCAGCGCGCCGGCGAACTCACCTATGGCGTGATCCCGAAGCTTGAGAAGGAGCTGACTGCAGCCGAGGCGCAGGACGGTCAAAGGGACACGATGGTCCAAGAGGTCGTCACCGCCGACAACATCGCCCATATCGTCTCGCGCTGGACCGGCATTCCTGTCGAAAAGATGCTCGAGGGCCAGAAGGAGAAGCTGCTGCGGATGGAGGACGAGCTGGCGAAATCGGTCATCGGTCAGGGCGATGCCGTCCAGGCCGTGTCGCGCGCGGTTCGTCGCGCTCGCGCCGGCCTGCAGGACCCCAACCGTCCGATCGGCTCTTTCATTTTCCTCGGGCCGACCGGCGTTGGCAAGACGGAGCTTACCAAGGCGCTTGCGCGGTTCCTGTTCGACGACGACACGGCAATGGTTCGCATGGATATGTCGGAATACATGGAGAAGCACTCCGTTGCCCGGTTGATCGGCGCACCTCCTGGCTATGTCGGCTATGAGGAAGGCGGAGCGCTGACCGAAGCGGTTCGCCGCCGGCCCTATCAGGTCGTATTGTTCGACGAGATCGAGAAGGCGCATCCCGATGTCTTCAACGTTCTGCTCCAGGTTCTGGATGAGGGACGCTTGACGGACGGACAGGGACGCACGGTCGATTTCCGCAACACGATGATCATCATGACGTCGAACCTTGGCGCGGACTATCTGACCAAGCTTGGCGAAAACGATGACAGCGACGCGGTTCGCGAACTGGTCATGGGCGAAGTGCGCAGCCATTTCCGGCCGGAGTTCCTCAATCGCGTCGACGAGATCATCCTCTTCCACCGCCTGAAGCGGGAGGAGATGGGCGCGATCGTCGATATCCAGCTCAAGCGGCTGGTGGACCTTTTATCGGAGCGCAAGATCACGCTCGAGCTCGACGACGATGCCCGCGATTGGCTCGCCAACAAGGGCTACGATCCCGTCTACGGCGCAAGGCCGCTGAAGCGGGCGATCCAGAAATACGTGCAGGATCCGCTTGCCGAGCAGATTTTGTCGGGCCAGGTGCCGGAAAATACCGTCATAAAAGTCATAAGCGGTTCGGATCGCCTACTGTTCCGGCCACGTCATACCGTCAGCGAAGCGGCCTGAGGCATCAGATCGACTGCAATCGTCATGGCGGCTCTCGGGCCGCCATTTGTACTATTGCCGACTGGCGACCTGCTTGGATTTCTCGTCGCTGAGCAGGCTGTCGATCCGCGTTCGCTCTTCCTCGAATTTGGCGAGTGCTTCGCCGTCCAGCGATTTGCCGCCCGGCAGGCGAATGCGCAGCGGATCGACCTTGGTGCCGTTGACGATCAGCTCGTAATGAAGGTGCGTGCCGCTGGCAAGGCCCGTCGAGCCGATGAAGCCGATCACCTGGCCCTGCACCACTTTGGCGCCCGGTATCACGTTCTTGGCGATCGCGCTCTGGTGGTTATAGGAGGACACGTAGCCATTGGCATGGCGGATCAAGGTCTGGTTGCCGAAGCCGCCCGAATCCCAGCCGGCCTTCTCGACGATGCCGTTGCCGGCGGCGATAATCGGCGTGCCGCGCGGGGCTGCCCAATCGACGCCGGTATGCATGCGGGCAAAACCGAGGATCGGGTGCCGGCGCATGCCGAAGCCCGAGGTGAAGACGCCGTTCGGAACCGGGTTTCGCAAAAGGAACAGGCGAATGCTCTTGCCGTCCCCGTCGAAATAATCGATCGAATGATCGTCTGGATCCTCGAAGCGGTAGAAGCGGGTGACCGTGTCGCCAAAGCGTGCGTTGACGTAGAGCAGTTCGCTGTCGGCCGTGGCCTTGCCGTTCTGGTCAGTCACGGAGTAGAAGGCCTCCAGCGAATCCGTCGGCTTCAGCTGCGCCTGAAAATCGACGTTGCTGGCAAGCAGCCTGACGACCTGCGCGATCATTTCCTTTGTCATGCCATAGGAAAGTCCGGCGCGATAAATGCCGTCATAGGCGCGGGGCAGGTCACGCCCGGCGGCCGTCGGCGGCGCATCATTGTCGAAGGCTGTGGCGATCGCATCGAGGCTCGGCGGCTCAGATCCGGAAACGAAATTGCCGGCGTCGTCCTGCGCGATGGTCAGGAGATGTTTCGTGCCGCGATAGACGCTGGCGCGGATGATTTTGGCGTGTTCGCCCTTCTGGATGATGCCGATCCGCAGCACATCGCCGCTGTCGAGCGTCGAGGAGCCGAGCAGCGGCCCGATCCGGTCGGCGATGTCGGAGGCATCGGACTTCGGATATCCTGAGTTGACGAGTGCCGCGACGATCTGGGTCCGCTCGCGCACCGGGATGATATCGTCGGCATATTCCGGCATCTGCGACGTCACCTGCTCCGGTGCGGAGACCGACATGTTCTCCTCAACGATCTTGGCTGCAAGCCCGGCTGTCAGATCGACATCATTGTCGTCGGCGGCAAACCGGCGCGGATCGACATAATAGAGCGCAGAGAGCTGAGTGTTGCCGTCGGTGAGGATCGAACCGTTGGAGCGGACGTTCTCCTCCACCTCGTCGAGCGACATCGAGCCGGCAAGCTGAAAGGGCTGGTCTTTCGATGGAAAAGGAATTGTCTTGAGGCTGACCTCGGACTCGACTTCGGAGCCGTAGAGCGCGCCGGTATGATTGACGGCTGCGGGGATATTATCGTCGGCCGAGAAGATCGCCAACGGGTCGAAGGTCGGATAGTTCTCCGAAGTGACATGGTTGGCTGCAAGCGCCATCTTCACATGGGCGAAGGGTTGCCGGCGAACGACCTCCTTCTCGCCGTCGCGCACCACGGTTGCGACTTCCATGATCGTCCGGTCGGAGGGCTTTGCGGCAACCGCGTTCGGTACCAGGCGACCGCCGCGGGTGACCGTCGCGTCGCCGTTGTCGCTGCTGGCGGCAGCATCCGCCGAGGCATAGGCTTCCGCCGGTATGGCGAGTTGCTGGCGTCCGTCGAGTGCTGCAAAGAGAGCGACCCCCATGAGCACACTCGAGGTGATGCCGGTCAGGAACGTGCCCGAGAGCCAGCGAAGCGAAACTTCACGCCGATCGGGCGCGCGTCTGCCGTCAGCCAGGATTGGCGGCTCATCGCCGAGCGATCGGAGCATCATCTTGTCCGTCAGCATGCCAATTCCGGTCCGATTCCCTCATATATGACGCAAGGCTGGGCGAGAGATGTGCATATTTAGCACGGGCGAGTCAAATTTGCGGCGGCAATTCAGGCAATGACAGCTCAATGAGCCGGTGCTGCGACAAGCTAAATGCCAGGGATGTGGCCTTCTCGCGAAGCCGCCCTACATTGTCTTGAGGTGCAAGGCAGCGCTGCGGGCGGAAAGCCGGGCTTTTAAGAGCGGCGCCGGATGTCGCTCAAGCCTTCGGCAAGGCGGTCGTTCAACTGTGGAAAAAATAGCGTTTAATATCAGTGACTTGCTGAATTCTGCTATTTTTTTAAAATGCTCTGTTGACTAGTTCGTTTGGTAGGGTCTATAAGCCCGATCACTGACGAGGGCGGCGGCGCTGCTGGCGACGATTTCCTTCGCTCTAGGGTTTCTTGAGAAACTGTGGTGCGGGATTGGGGTGATTGCTGGAAGGCGGTTGTCTCGTTGGTGGTTTTTTGACTGGGATTTCTGGTCTGTTCTTTGACAATTGCATATAGAGAAGAAAGAGAAACGTGGGCGGCGGAGCTTGGCGGATGGGTAGCGATACCTGTCTTTGAAAGAGACTTTGGCGGTCACGT